>WFWI01000061.1 GCA_015491205.1 Candidatus Microgenomates bacterium
GTTAGGGGGGATACCCCCTAAAACCCCCTTAAAAAAGGAGTTAAAAATGGAAAAAAAGAGGCATAGAATAACGATAAGATTAACAGATGAAGAACTACAGAAGATAAGAGAAAAAGCAAAAGAAAATGGCACGAGTATATCGGATTTATTTCGTCAATATGTATTAGGAAAATCGGCTATGAGGAGAAAACAAAAAATAGATTGTGAAGCTGTAAAAATGCTTGTGTATGAACTTAACAAAATTGGCGTGAATATTAATCAAGTTGCTAAAAAGATAAACACAAGCCGAGATATAGACATTCAAGTTTTGGAGCATTTGCGAAATATTGAATATGCTTTATCGGAACTATTGCAAAAAGCAATCGGCGGTGAGGAGAAGGAAAAATGATAATTAATTTTCAAGTCTCTAAATCAGACCTAAAGAACCGAGTAAAGTATTTGATTGAAGGCACAGGCAAAGAGCCGAGAGATAAGAGCAAAGTCAATGTTTTAGAAGGCAACGCAGAGCTGTTTCTGGAAAAAGCAAGCCTAAACACATATAAAACAAAAAGTTTTAATTTTCTTATCTCATTTGCCGAGAGTAAGGAGGAACTGGAGGCAAAATTAAGGGAGCAAGGTAAAACGATACAGGACATATACGACGAGGTTATTTCTTCCCTCACAGCCGGCTATTCAAAAGATGAATTAAACATATTAGCGATAGGACACGCAGATACAGATAATTATCACATTCACATCACTATAGACAGCCGAAATCAAAAGACCGATACACAGCTGTATTTCCAAGCACCAAGAAAAAATTGGAGAAGTTTGGAGGTTGAGCTGTTGCGAAATTTGGAGAGATATATAGACCTTAAATATAACCTTGAAAATAACATCAGTTTAAGGGACAGAGGTAAGGCACTAAATCAAAAGATAAAAGAAATATTAGACAGGCAAGGAAGATACCGAGAAAAGACAAGAGATGAAGTCAAAGAGGAACTAACAAATATTTTAGCCGAGCTGGTTTTGGCAGGAGAGATAAACAGCAGAGAGGAATTAATTGAATACCTTAAAGGTATAGAAGGAATAGAAATAAACAGAATGGGAAAAGATTATATTAGCCTTAAATATGGAAATTCTAAGTTAAGGCTAAAAGGAGGAATATATAGCAATGAAAGATTTGAACGAATTAAAGGAGAGATTGAAAAAGCAAAGACAAGAGATAGAGCAGGCATACAGCGAGAACTTGAAGGACTTGAGCGAAGAATTGAAGAAATACAATCAAAGCGTATTCAAAGAATTGAAGAAAGATTTAAAACAGCAAGAGCAAGAGCTGAAGAACTTGAACGAAAATTTAGGGAGGAGTTTAAGAAATACAATTTTAATACCGAGCCTAATAATCATAATCTTTTCAACGATAGCAGGGATAATAGCGGGACTATACAGCTACAGCAAAATCAAAAATCAGATACCCCCTCAAGTGATACAGCTGATAGAAAAAAGCGAATGGGACAGCGAGGCAGGTTGTTTGGAGCTGAAAGACCAACCCCTATATTACTATACAGGCAAGGACTGGAGAAAAATAAAGACAGATATTTGTATTATTCCTTAATTACTGAAAAGGAGAAGAGAATGAGGGAAGAATGGCAGAAAAAAAGAAAAGCCGAATTAGAGGCAATAAAATCAATATCCCCAGAGGATATAATTGCAGATATAGGGATACCCTGCATAAAAAGACCTTCTTATTATGAATGCAAGGCGGTTTGGAGAGGCGATAAAAACCCTTCATTGTCTATTTTTCGAGATGGCGACCAGTGGAAATGGAAAGACCACGCAACAGGCGAGAGCGGGAGTTGGATTGATTTATATATGATTGCAAGAAATATGAGCTATGTAGAGGCTGTAAGATACTTACGAGAGCACTTTTTAGGAGCAGAGTTTACTCAAGAAGGAGCGAATAAAAATCTTTCTTCCTCAAAGCCGACACAATCAAAAAAATATGAGCTTTTAACAGCTGAAGAAAAACCTATTACAAGACCAGTGATAAAAAGGTTCTTAGAACAGGAAAGGGAAATAAAGCATATACCAAATTGGCTAAAACAGATTGAATATGAAATATTTGATACCGAGACAGGCGAAATATTTAAATATTTTGGTTTTGGCGTAAAAGATGAGGCAGGCAATTATCACATTAGATACGCAACATCAAAGGCAAAGGTAAAAGAAAGAGTTATCGGCAGTGAGGAGAAAAAAGAAGGGAGCACTTATACGCATATTAAAAAAGGCAGTAGTAAGGTTATGATAGTTGAGGGATTTATTGACGCTATACGAGTTGAGGAACTGGAGCAATTTAAAAATTATAATATCATCATTTTAAATGGAGTTGAAAATGTTAGAAAGGCACTTGATACTATTTCAAAATACAACGAGGTATTTATAGCAACAGACCAAGATAACGCAGGTGAAAAGGTTGTAAATGAGATTAAAGGCTATATAGGAACTGACAAAAAAATATATAGGCTTGAGTTTTCGGCTAAAGATTTAGATGAGGCTGTAAAGCAAGGTAAGGAAATCAGAGTAAAAGATATTTCAAATATGGGAATTGACCTCAATCCATATAGGCAAAAAGACAGAGATAGAGGTTTTAGATTTGAAAGATAGAAAGATGTAAAATTAAAAAAAAGCAAGGAATTATACGGTTTTGCAAGAATTTTGATTTTTTGTTATGATTTTTTTTGGGAAAATGAGGCAAGTGGGAGCTTGCCTCAAAGGGATTAGGGATTACTACCAAACCGAATGAGTAATTAAAAAAATAAAACAAAACTCAAAAAAAATCAATATTCGGTTTGGTCTTTTTCCCTTGTCCCTGAGAGGTAGTTTCCCCCTTGCCTCCGAGAAGTAAATAAAACTCGGAGGTATCAGAAATGAAAGACTACAACGCATTAAAAAGTCTTACAACCTATCTACAGGTAAAAGATTTTATCATTGAAAATTCTCATCTTTTTTCAGACACAGCCTTTAAGGTTATTTTAAACCTTTTCTCAAGAGTTGATTTTAACCTTTCAAATTGTTATGCACCGATGAGTTTTACTGAACTAAGGCAAAGGACAGCTAAAACTAATCAGTCGTTGCAAAGAGCAATAAAAGAACTACAAGAAAAAGGTTTAATAGTCAAAATATCA
>WFWI01000062.1 GCA_015491205.1 Candidatus Microgenomates bacterium
CCCTGTAGCTATTGTCAGAGCCCAAAAGATTTTCCCAGCAACAGAGGAAATAGGAGGAGTTTTTAGAGTAGCCCACTATGTTGGCGGAGACACACGAGGCTCCCACAACCAGCCTTTAATGCCGGTAAAACTCAACTCCCCTGCTTCTGTGCACTATTGCATCCCAATTGTACAAGGAGCAGCGTTTTCAATAAAAAATGGCGTGATGACCGAGTTTGTTGATATGTTTGACGAGCCTTTCTGGGAATATGTAAGGGAAAAGGCAAGCCTAAAATCTATTCTTATGAGAGACCAGGGCTTTACCGAGCCCTCTATGTTGCCCTATGATGAGCTTGAATATGGAGGGATTGTTGAAAGGTTGAAGAGGCTGGAGAAAAGGTTTAAAATTGAAAAATAGAAAGGACCTATGAACGCCAACCAAAGAAGGGTTTTGGCTGAAATCTTGGGAAATATGGCGATTGTCTGGTATGCAGCAGCGGTGGTGCCGGTTTTTCTTTTATCAAATGAACCGAAGGATTATAGGGTTTTAACCAATTTCCTAATTGGTGTTATAATGACTATAGCGCACATACAAATTTCTTTAGACACAGCAAAATGATAAATTACGAAAATTTTGAAATAGCCTATTATTTAGCTGCTATTACCTCAAGTATTTTTCTAATCTCAATTTACTTTTTAGTAGTTAAAAAAATAAAACATGGAGCTCGTTGATATTTTAAGGATATTGGCCATAATCTCCGCTACTGCAACCCTGATTATAGTTATGAAGGACCCAATCCTTGAAAAGTTTAAAAAACAACCATGAAAAAACTAAAAGTAGGGCTTAACGGCTTTGGCAGAATAGGAAGGGCTTTTGCAAGAATAGCCCTAAGAAAGGGCAGTTTTGATATTGTCGCCATCAACACCCGAAAAACAAAGCCTGAAGACTTAGCCTATTTTTTAAAATACGACTCAATCTATCACACCTTTGAAAAAAAAGTAGAAGCAGTTGAGGATGGAATCTTGGTTGATGGTAAAAAGATTTTTTCCACCAACATACCTGAACCTGAGAAGATTCCTTGGGAAAAATGGAAGGTAGATATAGTAGTTGAAGCAACTGGAGCCTTTAGAAAATACGAGGACTTGAAAAAACACCTGCGAAGCTCTGTAAAGCACGTTGTTCTTACTGCCCCCTCAAAGGATGAGAAAACACCTCATGTGGTCTTAGGAGTAAATGATAAAGAGGTCTTAGCTAACAAACCCAAAATCCTTTCAAACGCCTCCTGCACCACCAACTCTGCTGCTCCTTTATTCTTTGTGCTTCAAAAAGAGTTTGGGGTAAAATATGCCTATCTTGCCACCACCCGCTCCTACACCTCAACCCAAAGGCTTCTTGATAACCCAGCTAAAAGCTTTACCAGAGGCAGGTCAGCTGCATTAAACATTGTCCCTACTACAACAGGAGCTGCCAAAGCTGTGGCAAAAGTTATCCCTGAGCTTAAAGAGAAAATAGAAGCAGTGGCATTCAGAACTCCTGTACCTACCGTAGGCTTAACACAAATTTATGCTTTGCTTGAAGCTTCTGTTAATCTTGAAAAATTAAATCAAGCTTTTGAAAAGGCATCAAAAACTTATCTTAAAGATATATTAGGTTACGAACAAACTCCCCTTGTCTCAAGCGATTATATTGGAAGCAGTTTTTCGACTGTTTACGATGTAAACTATGCAAAAGTTTTAGGACACAACTTTGTTCAAATATGCGGCTGGTATGACAACGAGTGGGGCTACTCTTGCAGGTTGGTTGACCTTGTAGAGAAGCTTGCTTCCTTTTACTTTTGAAAAGTTAACTTACACTTATGAGCAAAAAAGTAAAATTCGTAGACGAGGCTAAAATTAACCAAAAAAAGGTGCTTCTTAGGGTAGACTTTAATGTTACCTTAAACCCTGATTATACGATTGCTGATGATTTTAGAATAAGACAAAGCCTTCCGACCATAAAATACTTGCTTGGTAAAAAAAACAGGCTTATCCTTATCTCCCATCTTGACAGGCCCAAAGGACGTGATCCAAAGTATTCTTTAAAACCAGTTGCCAAAGACCTTCAAAACTACCTTTCTGACTACAAAGTGCTTCTTACGGACAAGCTTTCCCCAGAAAATCCAATCCTTAAAAACCAAAAGGAGGACGAAATTGTTTTTTTGGAAAACATCAGATTCTGGAAAGAGGAAAAAGAAAACGACCCTGAATTTGCACAAAAATTAGCAAGCCTTGGAGAAGTTTTTGTAAACGACGCTTTTGGAGTCTGCCACAGAGAAAACGCCTCGGTGGTTGGAATTCCAAAATTCCTCCCTTCCTTTGGAGGACTTCTTTTGAAAAAGGAGATTGAAACAATAAAAAAAGCTATAGAAAAACCAAAGCACCCCTTTGTTGCTATAATTGGCGGGGCAAAAATCTCAACAAAAATAGCGCTTATTGACAGGCTTCTTGAAATTGCAGATTATCTTTTGATTGGAGGCGGGCTTGCCAACACCTTTCTTTGCGCCCAAGGAATAAACACGGGAAAAAGCTATTGTGAGATTGACAAGGTCGAGATAGCAAGAAAAATTCTTTTTAAAGCTGCAAAAAGCAAAACAGCTATTATCCTGCCTGAGGACGTGGTGGTGGGAGACCCGGAAAATTCAGAAAATGGAGGAAAAGTGCTTAAAGTTGAGGAGATTGAGAAAAAGGAGAATGGCGCGATTTTGGATATTGGACCTGAGACCCAAGCAAAATTTGCATCAATCATTGCCAAAGCCAAGACCATAATTTGGAACGGCCCTGTGGGCTACATTGAAAACCCAGCTTTCCGCAGAGGAACGGATTTTATCTACTACTGCATAACTGAAAACACTGATGCGATTTCAATTGTAGGCGGAGGTGACACTTTGGCAGCCATCTCCAAAAAGGAATACCTTGATAAAATAACCCACATCTCAACCGGAGGAGGCGCAATGCTGGAGTTTATAGAAAGAGGCACCTTGCCGGGAATAGAAGCCCTAAAAGCTAGTTAAAAGTTCAAAATGCAAAGTTCAAAGTTAAAAAAAACTCAACGATCTCAACCCTCCTAGCTACTAGCTACTAGCTACTAACTACTAGCTACTAATCTCTATTCTCTCACCAAAAACCTCTCTTTTACCCTTTTTGGCTTGAAATATTTGAGCACCAGGTCGCCGGCTTTTCTCACCTGTTCCTCCTCTCCACAATAGTAAATATCAACTGCTGCAGCTCCTTCCTCCGGCCAGGTGTGAATTGAAATGTGGGATTCTGCCAGGATATAAAAAGCTGTCAAGCCCTGAGGCTGAAACTTGTGGGAGGAACCTTTTATAATCTTCATCCCACTCTCATGGCAGATCCTTTTCAATATCCTGTTTACGCGAGCCTCATCATCCAAAAGTTTTGAATCCACACCATAGATTTCCAACAACAAATGATAGCCCTTCATTTTCAACCAACTGAAAACTTCTCATAAAACGAATTCTCTTATTTTACAAAATAAAAGCCACTTTATAAAGCCCACTTTTCAGTAAAACGTTGCAAAATTTTTTGAATTTAATTTATAATGATTTAAGCTTTCTATGAAAAAAACTGTAATAAAACACCTGCTTACCATACTGGCAATTGCCTTTGTGTTTGCCCTAGGCTCCCTTTCTGGGTTTGCTTACCTTTCAAAAGCCAACCTCCAGCCAGCAAGTTCTTATGAAAGCTTTGTCTCCGAGTCCTTTGATCTTATC
>WFWI01000063.1 GCA_015491205.1 Candidatus Microgenomates bacterium
GAACATACAGTATATATTGTTCTGAAAGTGATTTCAAAAAGTGTTATGGGTGGGTTTTAGGGTTGTGTTCAATTGTTTAATCAATTGAACATAGCAGTTTAATTAGGTTTTACTTTGTGAGGTGAGGTTAGAAGAATTTGAAGAGAAGGTTTCTAAGCTTGTAGGAGAGAAAAAAGAGATTATATTTTACTTTATCCACCACCAAATCCCAGCTACCAACAAGCTCTACAAACTTCCCTCCATACCCTTGTTTAAACCTTGTAAACCCAGTCCAGGGGTGGGTTTTGGGATAGTTTGGTGGGAGGCTGCCCCACATGTCAAAGAGTTTTGCTCCGTGTCTTTTTCCAAAAAGTATTGCTTCCCACATTAAAAGGTTTGATGCAAAGGTGTTCCTATAGTTATAGTCAGAGCCTCCGTAAGGATAGTAGAGAATATTCTTGTAAAGGAAAAGTTCATAGCTTGCAACAGGTTTCCCCTTGTAAAAGGCTACTAAAATATGAGCTATTTTTTTCTTTAGAGTTTCCCAAATTATTCTGTGATATTCTGGTGTGTGGCCGCGGTATTTTTGTCGTTTGCAGGTGTCAAAGTAAAGCTTTACAAAGATTTCAAAGCCTTTTTTATCCGACATTTCTTTTACAATTACTCCTTTCCGTTTGGCCAGCCTTATATTGTATCGGGTTTTTCTTTTAAGATTGGCAAAGAGCTCTTCCTCACTTTTTTGAAGATCAAGGGTTATTGTCCATTTTGGAAAAAGTGGATGGGGAGATTTTTTGAGTTTTGGATATTTAAAAAAGTCTTCAGTGCCTTTAACTTCCGAGCTTTTAACATAAGGCTCAAGTTTGATAAAGGCAAGGCCTTTTTCGCGGGCTATCTTTGCTATAAAGTCCAAAGCCTTTTTGTCAGGTAAGAGGCTTCGCGGCAGATACCCTATCTTTATTGGCAGAAAAGGCACTTTGTGGATGGTCATTTGAAAGACGTTTTTTAGCCTATTTCCTTCAAACTCTCCTATGCGAAGTGCTTCCACGCCTGTTTTTTCCCTTGCCTCTCCCCAGTACCAGGATTGAAGAGGGTGGAGAGCTATTTTTTCCCAGTCGTTTCTTATTTGTGGGTTTTTTGTATTGCTTTTTTGCTCTATAAGCTTAAAAGTTGACATAGCTTTGTTGTTTTGCTAAACTATTGATAGTCATACCTCCCCCGCCGTTTTAGGCGGGGTGATTTTTATCCTATAGTTTGCACTTGACAAATTGTGTAAACTATGTTAATTTTAAAATAGGCCGCTGAAAGGGCTGGGCTCGTACGAGCACCGGCCCTTTCTTTTATTTTTTAATTTTTTTGACTTTAACATATTTGAGAAACTCTTTAAGATAACTTCTCTGTGGATGGGTAAAGTATTTTTCTTTTACGATTCCACTTATCCAATCTGCTATCTGTAGAAGCTCAATATATCGCGAATCTGCTTGTATAACATGTAGAAAATGAGGTAATTTGTCTTTGGTATTATCTCTGAGATATTTTCTAAGTTTCAACTCTTGAGTTTCGGAAGAATAACAACGGTCAATTATTATTTCTATCTCGTTTGATTGGGGTTTGTTTAAAGAGAAGTGGAATTCTAATAATTTTCTTATTATCAAATTTCTGAAATGATTTGGTTTTTTTTCTTTCAAATATGGACCTTTATATTCTTTTTTATCTACGTATACAGCAGATGCTTTTACAAAGATGTTATTCTCTAAGGGTAACCTTAAAATGTTAAGTATTTGTTCCTTTTGCAGTTTAGTTAATCTATGAGATTTTAGCTCTCGTTTGATAACTCCGAAGTATCTAAAAGCTCCTAAATGTATGTTTATCCGTTTTAAAGACTCATCTGTTAGATGGATTAGTCCTACGATATAATAATTAGTTAATTCTCCTGGGTCACCGGATTCATCAATAAAGAGAAAATCTCTTTTTGGCATATTCTTATTTTACATTGGTTATAACTTCCAAAGTTTCCTTTCCACATTTCTCCCAGGAAAAGTTTTTGAGTCTTTCTTTTCCTTGTTTTTTAAGCTTTTCTCGCAAGGCTTTATCTTCCCAAAGCTTTTTAATTTTATCAGCAATATCCTCAATATTTAAAGGATCAAAATAAAGGCTAGCTTCGTTAGCCACCTCAGGTAAACTTCCGGCAAAAGAGCAGGCAACAGGAAGGTTCCAAGAAAAAGCTTCCAAAACTGGCAGGCCAAATCCCTCATAAAGGGAAGGGTGAAGGAAAAATAAGGCATTTTTATAAAGCCAAGCGAGTTCAGATTCGTTCACGTATCCGGTAAAAACAATATCCTTTTTGTTTTCTAAATTTTCTATTTCGTAAAAAATTTGCTTCCAAAGCCAGCCCTTTTTGCCAGCAATTACAAGCTTAAGATCAGAGTTTGTTTCTTTTTTAAATTTGTCAAAAGCTGTTGCTAGCCGGACAATGTTTTTTCTAGGCTGGATTGTTGAAACAAAAAGGGCAAAAGTTTTGGGCTTAAGCTTGAAACTTGGTTTTTTGGGCTTTATTTTTTTCCTTTCCCAGCCGTTGTAGATGACGATGACTTTTTCTTCAGGCAGGTTGTAGAATTTTATCAGGTCCTTTTTTGTTGTCTTGGAGACAGCAATAATTTTGACAGCTTTTTCAACAGAGTATTTTGTCCAGTTTTTAAGCTTGTAGAGGTCTTTTTTTAAAAATTCGTTTGGAAAGTGAAAATAGGAAAGATCGTGAATTGCAACCACGGTTTTGTAAGGACAGAAGCGGGGTGCGTAATGAGCAGGTGAGAAAAAAACTTGTGGTTTTTCCTTTTGGAAAACTTCTTTTGCAAAGTAAAGCGGTAAGGTAATTTGCGACCACAAGGGTCCTTTTACAACCTTGTATTTAAAAAATTTGTTTTCTTTTGGAAGGTGTTTTAGGGGTGGTTTTTTAAGGTAGATTAGAAATTTTAGCCTTTCATTTGCGCTTTTTTTGAAAAATTCCAAAAGCTTTAAAGTATAAACAGAGACACCCACTAGATTTTTTACATTAGCTTCGTTTGCATCAACTCCGATAATCATAAAAACTCAAGCAAAGCTTTTTCTAAATTTTTAACATAAGATGCCCAGGTGAACCTTTTGGCAATTGAATAAAAGTTTTGTGCATTTTTTTGTAAAACTTCACGATTTTCAATTGCTTTCTCCAAGGCTTGTTTTATATGTTTTTCATTTTTTGGATTAAAGAAAAAGGCGTGGCCTCGGGTTATTTCTTTGAAAATTTTTATGTCTGAACATATAATAGATAGCCTGTGCAGGCCTGCTTCAAGCAGAGGATAGCCAAAGCCTTCCCAGAGGGAGGGAAAGACTAATGCAGAGGCATTTTTGTAAAGGAAGGCTAAATCTTTGTCGTTTAC
>WFWI01000064.1 GCA_015491205.1 Candidatus Microgenomates bacterium
CATGTTTGGTTATTGATTATTGGAGCTTCATTGAAAATTGAAAATTGATCATTGGAATTTAATAATACACCATCCCCACATACCCCACCACCTCGCTTGTCTCGCCAAAGGCTGAGGCTGAGGTGTCGTAAAACAAGAGCTTGGAAGAAAGCTCCAAATGTTTTGCTAAATAAAGGCCTGTTGCAATAGCAGCCTGGCCACAAGCGTCAATTTCAGAGACCCGGCCCAAATCCTTCTCAAGCATAATCTTTATTGAGTGCTTGTCAATGTGCACTGCCTCCTCCTCTGGAAAATAATGGGAAAGGTCAGAAGAAATCAAAAACAACGCGTCATAATAGTTTTTCTCAACAAGATCCAAAAGTCTTCCAGCAAATTCTTCATCATGCTCATTTATATGGATCGGGAAAATTCTAGGAGAAGAATAAACAAACTGCAAAAATGGCAGCTGAACTTCCAAAGAATGCTCAGGCAAAAAGGGCCTGTCATCCACCTCAAGCTTTAAAAACTCGTTCGGGCCTTTATCCACTTCTACCTTCCCAAGTGGTGTTTCCCAAAAAGAAAAGGAGGAGGTCACAGGCTCCTCAAGCGGAAAATAATGCGCTGGCCCAAGAAGAAAGATAATCTCATAATCAAACTTTTCCAAAACCTTGTAAACTGCCGCGGCTGTCCTGCCTGAAAAAACATAGCCTGCATGGGGCACAACTGCAATCTTTGGCTTCTCAACCTCATAATCTTTTGCCAAAACAATAAAGCTTTCAATCATCTCTTTCAACTTATCCTGATTATCTGGATAAAATTTTCCAGCAACTGCCGCTCGTCTTCTCATAAACGTAAATTTACACCTAAAACTAACCATAAAGCCCCGTCTGGATTTTTATATTTTTATAAATCCACATATATTTAATTCTAGCAAGGTTTTGCTTGATACAAATTCTGTATGGTAAAATTAGAAATATGTCTAAGCGCAGGATTTTTTACGACAAAAAGGCAGATGTTCTTTACTTTGTCCTTAAAGAAGGACAGGAGGAGTATGTTAAAGAAATCCAGCCTAATGTAATTGTGGAGTTTAACAAAGACGATGAGGTAATAGGAATTGAGATTCTTAAGGCTTTGGTAGCTGTAAATTGCGTGAATTAAAAGCCACCAATGAAATTCACAATCATTACCCTCTTCCCAAAAATTTTTGACTCCTTTGTTTCAGAAAGCATAATAAAACGGGCGGTTGAAAAGGGAACAATTGAAATTGAGGTGCTAAACCTGCGCGATTTTGCTCAAGATAAACACAAAACAGTAGATGACAGGCCCTATGGAGGAGGGGCGGGAATGTTGCTTAAGGTTGATGTTGCCTATAGAGCAGTTAAAAGTGCCCGCCTGCCATCGCCTCCTGCCCGCTCGTGCCTCGCAGTGGCAGGCGGGTCGGCTCAGGCCAATGGCGGGCAGGCAAAGTTAAAAGTTAAAAGTTGTAAGGAAAAAGTAATCCTAACTTCAGCCAAAGGAGAGCTTTTTACTCAGGAAAGGGCAAAAGAATATTCAAAGCTTGACCACCTTATTATCCTTTGCGGGCATTATGAAGGAGTGGATGAGAGAATCTTAAATTTTGTAGATGAGGAGGTTTCAATTGGCGATTTTGTTTTAACCGGCGGTGAGATTCCCGCAGCAGCGATCCTTGATGCAACCGCCCGGCTTGTCCCTGGAGTTTTAGGAAAGGAAGAATCAGCAAAAGAGGAAAGCTTTAGCGAATACCCCCTCTCTGAGGTAAAAGAGGCAGTTGGCGAGCACCCAATTCTTCAAGAGCTTGAAAAAAAGGGAGTGAAAAAAATAAAACTCTTAGAATACCCTCAATACACAAGGCCAGAAGAATTTTTAGGGCTTAAAGTTCCAAAAGTTTTGCTTTCCGGAAATCATCAGGAGATAAGAAAGTGGAGGCTGAAAAAGGCGTTTGAGGAGACAGTAAGAAAAAGACCGGAGATGTTAAGAGCGGTAGCTGGTAGTTAGTAGTTGGTAGCTAGTAGATATGATAACCACAAACGATATCCTTAAAATCAAAAAGAAAAACCTTAAAGCTGAAATTAACCCAATTTTGAAAGCAAGGTTTAGCCCTCGGGTGTTTTCAAAGGAGCCAATAAGCGGGGAGGATTTGGAAATAATTTTTGAAGCTGCTCGCTGGGCGCCCTCTTCTTACAACCGCCAACCTTGGTTTTTTTATGTGGCAAAAAAAGGAACTGACGCTTTTGAAAAACTTTCAAGCACTTTAGTGGAAGCAAACGAGTGGGCAAAAACTGCACCACTTCTTATTTTAGCCTGCTATATAAAGGAAGACGAGATGGGAGAGAATAAGTACGCCCAGTATGACTTAGGACAGGCTGTATTTGCCCTTGTTTTCCAAGCCCAGGAGCTCGGGATATACTCCCGCCAGATGGCAGGGTTTGATAAAAAGGCAGCAAAAGAGCTTCTTAACCTTCCAAAAGAGCA
>WFWI01000065.1 GCA_015491205.1 Candidatus Microgenomates bacterium
GTGCTGATCTTTTGAAAGTAAAACAATCAATTCAAAAAAAACTTTTGGGGAAGCATTTAAAATATGAAGAAATATTTCTGATTATTAAAGCTATAGCTGAAAAAAAACTTGATGATATACTTTTAACCTACTTCGCTGCTGCCTCTTACAACGAAAGTTATTCACTAAAAGAACTTTATTACCTTACAAAAGCTATGGTAGAAACTGGAATAAGGTTCAACTTTTCGCCTCCTGTTGCTGATAAACATTCCACAGGAGGCCTTCCAGGAAACAGGGTTACCCTTGTTCTTGTCCCTATAATTGCAAGTCTTGGAATAAAAATTCCCAAAACATCTTCCCGAGCTATAACTTCTCCTGCTGGAACAGCAGATTGCATGGAGGTCCTAGCTCCGGTTGAGCTTTCAAAAGAAAAAATAGAAAAGGTGGTTAAAGAAACAAACGGCTGTATAATCTGGGGTGGACATCTTAATATTGCTCCTGCTGATGATGAACTCATTCGAGTAGAAAAACCTCTGCAGTTTGAACCAGTGGACAAAATAATTGTCTCAATTATGGCAAAAAAAGTCGCTATGTCATCAACTCATTTAGTATTGGATATACCCTATGCTAAATCTCTTAAAATAAAAACAAGAAGAGAAGCTCAAGAAATAGCAGAGAAATTCAAAAAATTAGGTAAGCTCTTCAACATAAAAATAAAAGCTATAATCTCTCAAGTCGACGAACCTGCAGGAAAAGGAATAGGCCCTGTTCTTGAAACTATAGATGCCCTTAAAGTTTTAGAACAGCAAAAGGATAAACCCCCAAAACTTGAAGAAAAAAGCCTTATTTTTGCAACTGAGTTAACAAAACTTGCTTTGGAACTTACCTTTCCGCAAGCAAAGGAAAAAGTAACCAAAGTTCTAACCTCAGGACAAGCTCTTGAAAAATTAAAACAGATAATAAAAGCTCAAGGAGGAGATCCTTCTGTTGACTCAAATACTCTAGACAAAAGAATTCAAGAAAAATCAAAAAAGAGAGTTTTGACAAGCCAAATTTCTGGTAAAATTAAAAGAGTAGTATTGGCAAACTTAAACTCGGTTGCCAAAATATTAGGAGCGCCAGGCTTTAAATGGGCTGGTGTAAAAATCCTAAAATCACCAGGACAAAAAGTTGAAAAACACGAGCCAATTTTGGAACTTTTTGGCAAAGATAAAAAATCCTTAGAGGAGGCAGTTGAGACTCTAAAAGTTTTTCCAATATATGAAATTAAATAAAAAAGGCTCAAACAAGGGATTTAAAAAACTTCTAATTCTTCTCTTATTCTTTTTAGGCTTGAGCCTGGGCCTATACTTTCTTTTCCTCTATCTAACTAAGCCGGCCAACCCAAAGGCTAAAACTGCAAAAATTTTTGTAATTAAAAAAGGAGAACCCTTAACCTCAGTTGCCAAACGCTTGGAAAAAGAAGGAATAATAAGAAGTCGCATAGCTTTTGTTTTGGCTGTAAAAAAACTTGGTATTGAAAGAAAAATTCAAGCAGGAACCTACAGACTATCGCCTACAAAAGATGCCTTTGAAATTGCAAAATCCCTAACCAAAGGAACTCTCGATGTTTGGGTAACGATAATCGAAGGATTAAGAAAAGAAGAAATTGCTCAAATAATCTCAAAAGAACTAGGAATACCTGAGATTGAATTTTTAAAATACGCCAAAGATAAGGAAGGATACCTTTTTCCTGATACCTATCTTTTTCCTAAAAACGTTACTGCTAGCCGGGTAGTAAAAATTATGCTTGACAACTTCAACCGCAGGGTCTCACCCCAGCTTAGAAGAAAGGCTAAAGAAAAAGGACTTACTGTAGAAGAAGTGATCATCTTAGCCTCGATGGTAGAAAGGGAAGCAAAATACCCAGAAGACAGAGTGTTGGCTGCCAGCGTACTTTTGAAAAGACTAAAAAACGATTGGCCACTGCAGGTTGATGCAACAGTACAATACGCTCTTGGATATGATGAAAAGGAAAGAACTTGGTGGAAGAAAAACCTTACAAAAAAGGACCTTGAAATTGACTCGCCTTACAACACCTATAAGTATAAAGGCCTACCTCCTACTCCTATTTCAAACCCTGGCCTTGCTTCAATCAAGGCAGTAATTGAAGCTGACCCTAACACGCCTTATTGGTACTATATTTCCGATAAAACAGGAAAGCTCCGTCCAGCAAAGACCCTTGAAGAACACCAGGAGAATATAAGGAAATACCTTAAAAAGTAAATTCCAATAACCAAGCACCAATGATCAAACAATTACCAATAACCAAATTCCAATGACCAAACAAAACTTAAAGTGTTTGGAATTTTGGTAATTGGTCATTGGGATTTTTTTTCCTATAATTCTCCTATGCAAACTATAACTCCAATGATGCAACAGTATCTGCGGATTAAGAAAAAGTACCCAGAGTATCTTTTAATGTTTAGGCTTGGAGACTTCTATGAATTCTTTTTTGAAGATGCTAAAACTGCTGCAAAAGTATTAAATCTTACTCTTACATCAAGACCTGTAGCTAAGGGAAAAAGAATTCCTATGGCAGGGGTACCCCACCATTCTGCTAAAAATTACATTAAAAAACTCCTTCAAGAGGGTTACAAAATTGCCTTGTGCGAGCAAACCTCAGAACCTGCAAAGGGGAAAATTGTCGACAGAGAGGTTGTAAGGGTTATTACGCCTGGAACCTATATAGAGGAAGAGCTCCAGGAAGAACAAGATAATCTATACATCTTAGCCTTAAAAAAAGAAAAAGATTCTTTTGGGTTCGCTTTTTCTGATCCTGCAACAGGTGAATTTTTCACCCAAGAGGGGAATCTGAAGCAAATCTCTGAAATACTAAAAAAGCTTCCTATAAAAGAAATAGTGGTGAAGAACGAAGAGCAAATAAAACCTTTCAAACCTATAATAGATCTTAAAAATATCAGCATCTCCCTCTATTCACCAGAGGATGTGTTTGAAGAGGCTGAGTATTTAAAAGAGTTTTTTAAGATTAAAACTCTTAAAAGTTTTGGCATTGAAAACAAACCCTTAGCTATTGCTGCAAGCAGTTTGCTTTTGTCCTATCTCAACTTTACCCAAAAACAAGCTCCTCAGATTACCGAAATAAAACTCTATCAACAAGAAAAATATCTTTACCTTGATCCTGCAACCATAAGAAATCTGGAAATCTTTGAAAACTATTATGGCAAAAATAAAAACACTCTTTTTGGATTACTTAACCAATGTAAAACAACCATGGGAAAAAGGCTTTTAAAAAAATTCCTCCTTCAACCTCTCAAAAACAAAGCAGAAATTGAAAAACGGCTTGATATAGTAAACCATTTTACAAAACACCCCCAATTACTTGAAGAAACCAGGAAAAAGCTAGGCGAAATTTATGATCTAGAACGACTATCCTCAAAAATAACAAACAACCTACATTCCCCTTCTGACCTCTCAAACCTTAAGCTTTCTTTAAAATCTGCCTTTGAACTAAAACAAATTTTGGAAAAAGAAAAAATTCAACTTTTGGAACCTATCTTGACAAGCTTTAAAGAAAAGCTCTGGCAGCTTTATGAGCTTATTGAGAAAACTTTAGTGGAAGATCCAGCTGAAGCTGGCGAAGGAAATTTAATAAAACCAGGGGTAAATCCTAAAATTGATGAGCTGCGAGAACTTTCTTCCTCAAGCCAAAAGTGGCTCCTGGAATTTGAAAGAAAAGAAAAGGAAAGAACAAAAATTCCCACTTTAAAGGTTGGGTACAACAAGGTCTTTGGATATTATATTGAAGTTACAAAACCCTACGCTAACAAAGTGCCTAAAGATTATATCAGAAAGCAAACCCTTGTCGGCAGCGAAAGGTATATCACTTTAGAACTTAAGGAAAAAGAAGAAAAAATCCTCTCATCTCAAGAGGAAATCTTAAAGGAAGAAAAGAAAGAGCTTGAAAAACTAAGAGAGGCAGTAAAAAACTCTATCAAAGAACTTAAAAATTTAAGCTTTTCTTTAGCATATATCGATGTACTCTCCAACTTCGCATTTTTAGCCAAACTATATGACTATAATCGTCCAACATTTAACAAAGGGGGAAGCCTGAAGATTGTAAAAGGCAGACATCCAGTTGTAGAAAAAGCTTTGCAAGAAGAAGACTTTGTAGAAAACGACACTTATCTTAACAAAAAAGATCAACAGATCCTTATCATAACAGGTCCTAACATGGCAGGAAAATCTGTGTATATAAGACAGGTTGCTCTCATCTGCCTTCTTGCTCATATTGGATGCTTTGTTCCAGCTCAAAAAGCTGAAATACCAGTGCTTGATAGAATTGCAGTAAGAAGCGGCGCAGGAGATATTATCAGCGAAGGCCTCTCCACCTTTATGGTGGAGATGGTGGAGACAGCTTCAATTCTAAACTCTATAACTGATAAAAGCTTGGTGGTTTTGGATGAAATTGGCAGGGGCACAAGCACTTACGATGGAATAAGCATAGCCTGGGCTGTGGCTGAATATTTAGCAAAGACAAAAGGAAAACAAGCTTTTGCTCTTTTTGCTACCCATTACCACGAACTTCAAAGCCTTGCTGAGTTTAACTCAAATGTAAAAAATTTCCAAATGCAGGTTAAAAAAACTAATGGCCAAATTATCTTTACCTATAAACTTGTTAAAGGGGCTGCTCCCCATAGTTTTGGAATAGAGGTGGCAAAAAGAGCTGGCCTGCCCAAACAGGTTTTGGAAAGAGCCTCTGAGATCTTGAAAATTTTGGAAGGCAAAAGTAAAAAAGTAAGGCCTAAAAAGATTGTGCTTGAGCAACACAGTCTTTTCTCTCAAATCTCAAAGGCAGAGGTCCACCCAACAATAAAACTCCTTAAAGAAATTGAACCTGACAAACTAACTCCCTTACAAGCTCTGGAAACCCTTTACAAATTAAAGAAATTGTTGTAAAAAGCTTTATGGGAAAAATTAGAATTCTGGATGAAAAAACTGCCTCTAAAATTGCAGCCGGAGAGATAATAGAAAGGCCTGCTTCAGTTGTAAAAGAACTGTTGGAGAACTCCATTGACGCAAAAGCAAAAAACATAGAGATTTATCTTGAAAAGGGAGGGAAGAAAAAAATCTTGGTAAGGGACGATGGTGAAGGAATGGATAAAGAAGACCTTAAACTTTGCTTTAAACCACATGCCACTAGCAAAATAAAAACTCTGGAAGATTTAAACAGGCTCTCATCCTTGGGCTTTAGAGGAGAAGCTCTACACAGCATTGCCTCAGTAAGCAGGCTTACAATAAAAAGCCGCAAAGAAGGCGAGGAGGCTGCCTACCAGGTTGAAGTCATTGCTAGCAAGCTCAAAAGCATTTTTCCAACTGGCGCAAACAAAGGCACTGAGATAAAAGTGGAAAATCTATTTTTTAACTTGCCAGCTAGAAAAAAATTTCTAAAATCAGACTCTACTGAATTAAAACACATCCTTCAAGTTATAGAACATATTGCTCTTTCAAATGAAAATTTAAACCTAAAAGTTCTCCATAATCAAAGGCTAATTTTAAATTTAAAAGCTGCAGATCTTAAAACTCGCATAAAAGAGGTTTTAAAAATCGACATTGAAAAAATGTTTTATGAAAAATCTTCTAAAACGGAAAGCCTTGGCATTAAACTATTCTTTGCCAAACCCCAGTTTATTCCTTCCCTTC
>WFWI01000066.1 GCA_015491205.1 Candidatus Microgenomates bacterium
GTTTTTAGAGGCTCTAGGACTTTATCTTATAATCTTGCAGTTTGCTCCAGGTTCATTAAAACACCTCTCACTTTCCCTTTTCACCTTTTCCTTCTCCTCAATTGCAGGTTTTTTTGCGCTTATTCCTGGAGGAGTGGGAGTTGCAGAAGGCTCAATAGCCTATCTTTTAAAAACCTTTGCCCGCCTTTCTATAACAGAAAGCGTTTTTGCCACCCTTATTTTTAGAGCAACCACCTTACTTTTTGGTGTAATTTTAGGAAGTGTTGTTTTATTCACTACCCTTTCAAAGCTTGATAAGAATTCTTGATAAGAATTAAAGGTACTCTTCTAAAGCATTATCCATTTTATAAAGGAGTTTTTTAATATTCTTATCCTCCTTTGTGAAATAATGCCTTTCGCCTTTCATCTCAAGCTCAACCTTCATCTTTATCACACCTCCATGCTTCTCCTCCTCTATCCAGATCTTTACCTTTGCTTTCCGTTTTTCTGCCTTCTTAAGCAACCTCTCAACAAATGTCTTAATAAATGAAAAGTGCTTTTCTTTCACATTTTTTATCTCAACCTCGGAAAACTCTTCCAGTTCAGCGCTTGGCCTGAAACCAAAATCCAAAATATCCCTTGTAGTTATTATATTGACTGGCTTGTTTTGCCTATCTACTACTACAACGCTCCCTATCTGTTTTTCCAAAATAAGCTCAGCTGCTTCTTTTAAAGTAGAATTCAGTCCCAAAGTCAAAACAAGGTTTTTCATGTAGTTTTTAACTTTGCTTGAAAGGAAATTTTCTTTAGCTTTATCACCTGCCCTGTCCCCAAAGCTTGCCCCTTCTTTTGGAAACACAATCAAAGGGATAAGATCAAAATAAGCCAAGACTCCTTTAAGATGGCCATGAGGATCAACGACCACAAGCTTGGAGATCTTTTCTGATTTAAAAATCCCTAAAGCTTTTGCCAATGTATCATTTTCATATATAGTAATTAAAGGCCTCTTTTGAGCTATAACCGAATTTAAATCCTTCTCTAACCTTTTAGTCTGAAGAAGACGCCTCAAAATCCTTCTTGCTGTGGCTATGCCCAAAAACTTATCGCCTTCATCACTAAAAACTGGAAGATAATGAACTTTAGATTCGATCATCAGCCTTGCTGCCCGCTGTAGGTGATCGGATAATTTTAATTTTGGAGCATGAAAAAGAACTTTTTCAACCTTAGTCTCAGGCGGATAAAATCTTTTTACAAGACAATAATAAGGATTTATAACCCCCAAATACTTCTTAAAATCATCGTCCTCAAAAACAAAAGCAGCATCGTGGGAAGAAGAAAGATTGTTTAAAACTGCTCCTAAACTCTCATCCTTTGAAGCCTTAATTATCCCTTCAGTTTTCAAAACCTCCGCAACTTTCATGTAGATTAAATTATAACCCAATATCTTTCAGTTTGTAAACAGAAACATTGATTTTTCCAAATCAAACCCCGCAGGTTCGAAAAGGAAATTACTCCCTGAAATTTCAAAAAATTGAAATTTTGTTATTCTCCAGAGCCTTGCCACGCCCCGCGTTTAACCTCGAAGGTTAAACGCGGGTTGTTATGGCAATCCAAAAACGCCTAATTTTTACAAAACTTTAAAAATGATTTTGTTTTCTCCCTTACCTTTGCCTTGAACTCCTCCAACGAGTTGATCTTATCATCCGGATAAATTATTGCCCGGGAAATTGGGACAAAAAGTTTGGCGCCGCGATAATATCCTCCAGCCTCAAGCACCTTTTCCAAATCTCCACCTTGAGCTCCAACTCCGGGAGCTAAAATTGGCAATTCATTTCCTACCAACTCCCTTACCCTTTTTAGATCTCCAGGATAAGTCGCTCCTACCACAAGCCCACAATTTCCCACCCCACTCCACTCCTTTTTCACCTGCAATGCAATCTTCTCATAAAGCTTTAAACCTTCTTTAAGCTCCAAATCTTGAAACTCCCCTGCGCCTGGATTTGAGGTTTTGCAAAGGATAAACAAAAGCTTGTTATTCTCTTTACTGTAATATAAAAACTCATTTAATGACTCTCTTCCAAGGTAAGGATGAAGAGTTATCCCATCAACCTTTAAATACTCAAAGGCATATTTCAAATACCCAAAGTTGGTCGACCCAATATCCCCCCTTTTGGCATCAAGAATTACTAACAATCTATTAGCTTTTCGCTTTTCACTTTTCGCTTTGCGCTTTTTATCAATATAATCCACCAGCATCTTCAACTCTCTCACTCCCCTTTCCCCTTCTCCTTCAAAAAACGCTGAGTTTGGCTTATACCCTACAATTGGCAAATCAAAAGTCACATCTACCACAGCCTTGCAAAATTCAAAAAAAGGATACTTCGCCTTTAAAAAAATCTTTGGCAGCCGCTCCTTTACTGGATCAAGACCAACAATCAAAAACATCCAAATTTCTAATCCCTAATTTCTAAACAAATTCGAATTACCAAATCTTGAAATTCAAAACTGTTTCGAATTTTGGTCATTTGAATTTTGAGATTGCTTAGGATTTAGAATTTTGGATTTAAAATATCACTTACTCCAAACACCCTCCACAACCTATATCCTTCCCTTTCCAGCTCCTCCCTTCCTCCTTCCTCCCGGTCAACAAACACAACTACGTCCTTAACTATCAACCCTTCCTTTTCCAAAAGCTCTATTACTTCAAGCTTTGAGGCTCCGGTTGTAATTACATCGTCAATAATAACCACCTTTTCTCCTTTTCTATACTCTCCTTCAATCAGCTTTTTTGTTCCGTAATCCTTTTTTTCTTTTCTTGTGTAGATAAAAGGATAGCCGCCAACAACCGAAATAGCTGAAACTATAGGAAGCGCAGCATAAGGCACTGCGGCCAACCTATCAAACTCCAAATTCCTCAACACCTCAACATAAGCTTTAGCAACCTCCTTCAAAAGGAAAGGAGAAGACACCAAAATTCTCATGTCAATATAATAATTGGAGATCCTGCCAGATTTGAGCCTAAACCTGCCTTTTCTGAAGACTCCTGCCTGATAAAGGTTTTTAATAAGCTCTGATTTTCCCATAATAATTAAATCTCCCTTAACTTTCCAATCCTTTCCTCCAAACCCCTTACTCCCTTTTCCTTCAAAATCTCATTTAGTTCCTCCTTTATCCTCTTAAAAATCCCCACTCCCTCATGCAAAAGCGCGGAGCCCACTCCTGCTGCATTGGCCCCAACTAAAGCATACTCATATACATCCCTTCCAGAACTCACCCCTCCAACTGCAATAATCTTCACCTTCCCTTTAAAAACCTGATAAAAAAGCCTGACCTGGCCAAGCACTATATGCTTGAAAAACTTACCCCCCAAACCTCCTATGCCTAAATTGGGCTTTATCACAAACCTATCTTTTTCAAAATCTATAACGCAGCCCAAGGGCCAAGAGTTTGAAAGGGTAACAAAATCGACTCCTATCTCAAGCAGGCCTTCTGCCAGCTTTTTTATCTGCCAGCGCTCAGGATAAGGCGGCAACTTAAAGCCCAAAGGCGCGCGAGTCCTTTTTCTTAAATTTTCTGCAATTTTTAAAGTAAGCTCCAAATCATAAGCAAAAACGCAGGATGCCTCAACATTAGGACAGGATAAATTTACCTCTATGGCATCAAACCCGGCTCTTTCTACCTTTTCAAAAATCCCATAATACTCCGATTCGCTAAATCCAGCTATGCTGGCCAAAATAGGCTTTCCAAACCTTTTCAATTCTGGCAAAATTTCGCAATAATAATCCACCCCTTTGTTTGGCAGGCCCATGCTGTTTATTGAAAAATCCTTTGTATAAAAAAGCCGCGGCTCAGGATTGCCCTTGCGAGGCTCCAAAGTCATTGTTTTTGTGACAGCTGCGTCAGCTGAAGACTCCAAAACCTCCTCTAAATCCTCCTTTGTCGTGCATTTTACACCCGAAGCATTTAAAAGAAAAAATTTTTCAA
>WFWI01000067.1 GCA_015491205.1 Candidatus Microgenomates bacterium
ACCTCAAGCTTATCGTATAAAAACCCATTCTTGCCCTCCTCTACATACTCCACCACCCCTCCTGAAGCATAAGCGATAACCGGCGCTCCCCAGCCTAAAGCTTCAACTGGCGCTATACCAAACTCCTCTTCAACTGAAGCAAACAAAAAGGCTTTTGCTTTTGACAAAAGTTTTTGCAACCTCCTATCATCAACATTTCCTAAAAACTCAACTTTTTTCCCGTATTTTTCCCGCAGAGCTTTTTCTTCCCTACCTGTGCCAACAACTTTAAGCTTCACCCCAGCTTTAACCGCTGCCTCACACAAAAGATCAACATGTTTTGCCCGGGCAAGCCGGCTGACTGTAATGTAGTAATCCTGCTTTTTGTCCAAAGACTTTTTAAAATCTGCCTCTTTTGCAACCTCAACTGGAGGGTAAATTACAACCGCATCCCTTTTGTAAAATTTTTTGATTCTGCGCCTTGTTTCTTTAGAGTTTGCCACCAAAACATCAGGCCTTTGGCTTGCAATAAAATCCCACTGCCGCAAAAAATGGTTTATAAAATGCCCATAAATTTTCACAGGCAGGTATTTCTGCCACTCAACTGCTGTTTCATAATAATAAAGATAGCGGGGCGGGTGGTGAATATAGCTTATGTGGAGAGTTTCAGGCTTTGTGATAATTCCCTTACACATCCAAGACCCAGTGGAGGAAATTACAAGATCATATTTCTCAAAATCAAAACTCTCCCAGATCCACGGCGTTAAAAAACGAAAAGGAGAGTAATAATAGCGCAAAAGAGGAATTTTGCCAAACCAAGATTGAAAAATCTTCCAGTTTTTAAACTCTTCCTTGTGTCTTCCCAGCTTTTTTAGATCAAAAACACTTGTGTAAACGTCTGCACTTGGAAAAATTTTCTTTAGAGCTATCAGAACCCGCTCTGCTCCACCAAACTCAAGTAGTTGATCGTGAACAAGCGCAATTTTCATACCTTTTTTATTTCTTCTTCTAAAAAATCTAAAAGTTCCTTAAATGTCTCTAAAACTTTCCTTGCTTCATTTTCACCTATCTCCGCCTTTGGATCATAGCGAGCTTTATTGCGCAGCATTAAAGCTCTTCCTATTTTCTTTCCTAACTCCCTTAGTCCACCTTCTTCTTTCAAATAAATAAGGGAGAAAAACTGAGCTATGCTCCCATGCCTTTTAGGGATATCTTTTTCTTTATAAAGAATTCCCGCTTTCATAAGAAGCTCTATTGCATTATACCCTGCATCAACAGCTATTCTGTAATCTCCTCTTTCAAGAGCGTTTTTTCCTCCCTGGAAATACTCTTTTGCTAAAAAAATTTTAAGCTTTATTTCCTCAAACAGAGTTTTATTCATCAAAAAATTCTAACTCCATAACGAATAACTTGAGACAAAAAATATGAATTGGGTTTTTTCTCTAAGCTTGAAGGATAAACTATAGGTTCTATACTCTTCTTAAATTTTTCATAAACCTCTACCGCAGACTCCCATACAGTATCTTCTACCTTTTCTGGATTCCTGGCAAAAATTAAAACGTCGATATCGCTCTCCCCCTTTCCTTCTCCTTTGACATAACTTCCAAAAACATAAATAGAGCTCACCTCATCTCCTCTTTTTTTCACAACATTATCCACAAAATGACCTAAAACTGTTTTTTTAATTTTTGCCCCTATCATAATTAAAATTTTAGCATATTTCCCGCTACAAAATAAAAAGGCTTAAATTCAAATTTACCGAGGAAATTATATAATAAGTAGCTAGTAGTTATTAGTAAGTAGCTAGAAGAGCATTGTTCTTGCTACTTGCTACTTGCTACTTACTACTTGCTACTATAAATTATGTTCGACACTCATTGCCATCTAAACTTTCAGGCTTTTGAGGGAAGGATTGAGGAAGTTGTGGGCGCTGCCCAAAGGGCAGGTGTTGAGCTTTTTTTGGTGCCCGGCACTGACGTTTCAACTTCAAAAAAAGCCGTTGAAATTGCCAAAAATTTTCAAGGAGCTTATGCTGCAGTTGGGATACACCCTCATCATGTCTTTTCACTTTTAGAAAAAGACCAGGAAGAGGTTGAAAGTGAGCTTGAAAAAATAAAAGAGCTTGCAGGGCAAAAAAAGGTAGTTGCCATTGGCGAGATAGGCCTTGACAAACATATTTACAAAAAAACAAAGTATGAGGATTACAAAATAAGCGAAAACTTTTTGGAGCTGCAAAAACAGGTTTTGAAAAACCAGATAAAGCTTGCACTTGAGCTTGACAAATCAATTGTCTTACACAACCGAGAGGCTCACCTTGAGCTTTTAAAACTTTTAAACGAAGTTTGGGATGATAAGCTTTCTGGAAGAGCAGTTTTTCATTGCTGCGAGCCAAAGGATGAGCTTTTAGAATTTGCCAGGGAAAAGCAGATTTTTTTAGGATTTGACGGAGATTTAACTTATCTACCCCAAAAGCAGGTCTTTTTCGAAAAGGTGCCTCTTGATCTGCTAGTTTTTGAAACTGACTCGCCTTTCTTAACCCCTGAGCCTGTGCGATCCAAAAAACGTTTTCCAAACGAGCCAAAAAATTTACCTTTTGTGATCAACCTTGCTGCTTATCTTAAAAACATTTCTGAGGAAAAACTTGGTGAAATTGCTGAAGAAAATGGCAAAAAGTTGTTTGG
>WFWI01000068.1 GCA_015491205.1 Candidatus Microgenomates bacterium
ATCATCACTATTGCATCCGCTGCGTCATAAATTGAGAGTTTTTTTGAGGTTTTGATGATAAGATCATAGTGGTGGGCCTTTCTGATGTCGTGATTAAAAAGGGTTTTGACAAATTCATAGCGCTTTTTATCAGACTCTTTAATCCTTTTTATCGCCTCCTCACGCGAGATTTTTTCAAACTCTATTTCCCACTCAATCCTTTGTTGCATCTCACAAATTACCCTTACTTTCAGGGCGTCTTTTAAAATAAAATTTGCTCCTCGGCCTACAATTACAGCGTAGCCCCGCTTGCCAATGGTTGCCAAGGTTTTTACCAAGTGCCGGTAGTATTTGGAAAGGGAAAGGTAGCGCTTGCCTAAAATATCGTAGATTAGCTCTTCTGCCATTGGTCTTTTTCTTTCATCTACTTCTTGAATAAGCTCTTTTTGAAGTTTTACGGATTTAGCAATTTTGTCAATAAGGTTTTCATGATAAAGCTTCCAAGGAGGACCTAAGTTTTTGACAACAAGCTCAGCTATTGGGTGGCCGCCAGCTCCCATTTCGCGTGAGATGGTAATAACCGGAAGTTGGCTTTTTACCGAAGGAGTTTTGGGAGCAAAAACACTGGAGAATTTTAAAGAAGCAAGATTTTTTTCTATCAACCGCCAGAGGGGCAGCATAACCTTTCATTATACATTATAATATTCCTTATATGTCAAGAATTAAGGGACTTACAAATACTCAGGCAAAAGCCCTTATTAAAAAATACGGGTTGAACAAAGTTGAAACCCAAGGAAAGCGTTCTTTTCTTACAATTTTTCTTTCTCAATTCAAAAACTTTTTCGTTTACCTTTTAACAGCAGCTGCTTTAATCTCTTTTTTGGTAGGCGAGGCTTTGGATGGCACCCTTATTTTAGCTATTGTTTTTTTAAACGCGCTTTTTGGACTTTACCAAGAATGGAAGGCAGATGAGGCTTTAGAAAGCCTTAAAAGGATGATGGTCTTGAAAGCAAGGGTTATAAGAGATGGAAAGGAAAAAGAGATTGATAGCAAATACTTGGTTCCAGGAGATGTTGTTGTTTTGGAGGAAGGGGGAAGAGTTCCGGCGGACGGAAGAATTATTGAAACAAAAGTATTGGAGGTGGACGAGGCAATTTTAACGGGCGAGTCAATTCCCGTATCTAAAGGAAAAGGGGATGAAGTTTTTATGGGCACGTTGGTTGTAAAAGGACACGGACTTTTTAAAGTAGAAAAAACTGGAATGAACACTTCCTTTGGAAAAATAGCGGAAAAGCTTGCCACTGTTGAGAAGGAAAAATCGCCAATGGAGAAAAAGATGGAAGATCTTTCTAAAAAGTTGGGGCTTTTGGGAGCGTTTTCAGCTTTACTTATTATGGTTATTTCGTATTTTAAAGGGCTAGGGGGAGTTTATTCCTTTTTATTAGCTGTATCTTTGGCTGTGGCTGTAATTCCAGAAGGATTGCCTGCTGTGATGACGATGACTTTGGCAATTGGGGTAAGGGAGATGGCAAAGCAAAAAGCTATTGTAAGGAGACTCTCGAGTATTGAAACACTTGGTTCTATAACTCTTATTGCAACAGACAAAACCGGTACTTTAACAGAGAACAGGATGGAAGTAAAGGAAACATTCTTGCTGCAAAAGAGGGATGAAAAGGCCCAAGAGCTTTTAATTTTAAACTCAATTTTGTGTTCCACTGCAAATTTGGTTAAAGATGGAGTTGGTTGGAGTTATTTAGGGGATCCTACAGAAGGCGCACTTCTTATCTATGCTGCTCAAAGAGGCTATGATATAGCATACGAGAGGGGGAGATGGCAAGTTTTGGAAGAAGAGCCTTTTGACAGCGCCACCAAAAAGATGTGGGTTAAGGTTAAAAATAAGAGTGATGGACGAGAAATTTACTTTTGCAAAGGGGCACCGGAGGTGGTTTTAAAGGAGGCAAAAGAGATATTGATAGGAGGAAGGGTTGAGAAGATTACTCAAAGGGAGAAAAAAGTAATTTATGAAAAGCTAGATGATTGGGCTTTGCAAGGTTTTAGAGTCTTAGCCTTTTCTTATAAAGAAAAAAAGGAGTGGGTGTTTATAGGCATGGTAGCGCTTTATGATCCACCAAGAAAGGAGGTTAAAGAGGCAATAAAGAAAGCCCAAGAGGCTGGAATAAAAACAGTTATGATAACCGGAGATAATGAAAAGACTGCTAGATCTATTGGACAACAAATTGGCCTATTGCAAAAAGGGGAGATTGTTTTAACAGGTAATAAGATAGAAGAGCTAACTGACGAGAAAATTCTTGAGATTTTGCCACAAGTGAAAATTTTTGCGAGGGTTTCTCCCTTTCATAAAGTAAGGATTGTTGAGCTTTATCAAAAGCTGGGGGAGGTGGTGGCTGTAACAGGCGATGGAGTGAATGATTCTATAGCTTTAAAAAAAGCTGATGTTGGCTTGGCTATGGGAAAGACAGGAACTGATGTTGCACGAGAATCAGCTGATGTTATTATTACTGATGATAATTATGCGACGATCGTTAAAGCCATTGAACAGGGGCGAAATATTACTGCAAGCATAAAAAGATCAATTTTTTACTTACTCTCTTGTAACACTGGTGAGGTTTTTAGCATTTTAATAAGCCTTGGACTTGGATTAGTAAAATTATTTACGCCCGTGCAAATTTTGTTTATAAATTTAGTAACTGATGGTGTTCCAGCGTTAACTTTTGCTTTTTCTCCGGTTGATCCGAAAGTTATGAAAAGAGCGCCAGAGAGAAGGTTGAGTTTGATATCCAATGAGCGGATAAAGAAAATCCTTTGGGCAGGGTTTTTAAGCGGAGTGCTTACTGTTGTAGGAGTCTTTACTTTTGGACAAAATGGGTTTTTATTCAAAAGGGCGGTGGCATTTTCTACACTCGTATTTTTACAGACGTTTATTTTTGCCTATATTTGGTTTAATGGTCAGTTTTCTTTAGAGAGATTGAGAAAGAGAACAACCAAACTTTTTCTTTTTACTTTTGCTTTTCCTTTTACTATTCAGTTTATAATCATGAGGAGCGAAGCTTTAGCCTCAATTTTTAAATCCTCAACCCTTTCACCTGCATTGTTTTTAATTTTAGTGTTGTATTCTGGGATAATAA
>WFWI01000069.1 GCA_015491205.1 Candidatus Microgenomates bacterium
ACATACCCCCATTCTCCGCCTGAGGAGTTTACAAGCTCAGCTGCCCTTTCTATCTGATACTTTTCTGGCCGGGAAAGGTGAATGCCAAACTTATTGTTTTTTGCTTCAGCAAAAACAGATATGGGCAAGATTAAAAAAACCATCACTAGCAAAAAACTTTTTTTCCAGAGTCTCATAGAAGGATAAAATTTCAAATGCCAAAATCCAAATGTCAAATACCAAAAATTTTTTGACATTTGGATTTTGACATTGATTTGTCATTTGTCATTTGAAATTTGACATTTATCTATAAGGTTCCGTTTAGAACTTCAAACCTTATTGATTATTGGTCATCATTGATCATTGAAAATTCAAAATTTTCTTTCTAACTTCCTCCACAATCCTCCTCGCCGATATCCCCACATAATCCATCACCTCCTCTGGTTTTCCGCTTCTTGGAAGTTTTTTTACTGCCAGGCTTTCAAGATTTTTGAAAGAAATGACAGACTTCACTGCCTCAAAAATCCCTCCAGCTGGATAATGATCCTCAACCACAAGAGAAAACTTTGCGCCTTCAAGCTCCTTTTCCAAACTTTTTGAGATTGGTTTTATACAATAAAGGTCGATCACCTTCGCCCTAATACCATGTTTTTTTAGCTCCTCTGCTGCTTGAAGGCAATTGTGAAAAGTAATCCCTGCACCGATAAGCACAACGTCAAACTTCTCCTTTTCTCCAAACACCTTATAGCCTCCAATTTCAAAATTTTCTTCCTGCGAGTAAATTATTGGAGTTTTTGGCCGTGTAAGCCTTAGATAAACTATGCCAGGGGTTTTGTAAGCAAGCTCCACAAGCTTAAAAGCTGAAACGTAATCTGATGGGTAAAGCACAACTGAGTTTAAAATTGACCGAAAAAGCGCAATATCCTCAAGCCCCATTTGAGAGGGGCCATCCTGGCCGATTGAAACTCCAGCATGCGAGCCAACAATCTTTAAATTTGCCTTGCTGTACTGGGCCATTCTAATCTGATCAAAGGCCCGGGTTAAAAAGGCTGCAAAAGAGGAGAGGAAAGGAATAAAGCCCATTCTTTCAAAGCCCAAAGCCACTGAGGCCATATTCTGCTCGGCAATAAACATCTCAAAAAAGCGCTCGGGGTGCTTTTGGGCAAAATCCTTGGCATAGGTTGAGTTTGAAACCTCAGCATCCAAAACTACTAAATCTTTAGCTCCTGCCTCAAAAAGAAAGTTTAAGGCCCTGCCATAAGCCTCCCTTGCGGCAGCGGGAGAATTAATTTTTATAACTGGGGTGGCAGAAATTTTTGGCCTATCCTCCTTAAGTTTCAGCTCTTCTGGCTTTGGAAGGGTAATTTTTATGCGCCTGTCAACCTCGCCAAGCTCCTCCAAGGCTTTGCTTAAAAGCTTAAGATCCAAAGCCTTTCCATGCCATTCCTCTTTATCCTCCAAAAAAGAAACCCCTTTTCCTTTTATAGTTTTAAAGATTATAGCTTTAGGACGCTCTGTTTCTAACCTGCGGGGTTCGGAAATTTGCTCTACAGAATTCCCATCCTCAACTACAAAAACCTCCCAATCAAAAGCCTCTATCCTCTTTTTCAATCCCTCAAGATCCCAGCCCCACATTGTCTCTCCTCTCTGGCCTAAGCGATTTACATCAACAAGAGCCACAAGGTTGGAAATTTTTTTGTATCCTGCCCATTGGAAAGCCTCCCAAACCTGCCCCTCAGCTAACTCCGAATCCCCCAAAAGCACAAAAACAACAGGCAACCTCCCAACTTTTAACTTTAAACTTTGAACTTTTAACTTAATTCCTTCTGCCATTCCTGCCCCTATCGAAAGCCCCTGGCCCAGCGAGCCAGTAGCAACCTCTGCCAAAGGAAATCTAAAGGTTGGGTGTCCTTCCAAAGGGCTGTCAATTTGGCGCAAACTCAAAAGCTTCTCCCTTTCAAAAGCACCTGACAAAGCCCAAACTGCATAAAGAAGCGGTGCCACATGCCCCTTTGAGATTAAAAACCTGTCATTTAAAGGGCTTTTGGGATTTTCAAGATCAAACTTAAAAAACCCACCAGCAAAAAGACCTGCGACAATCTCTGCTGCAGACAAACACGATGTCGGATGCCCAGACCCAGCCTTTGAGGTGGAAATCAACACATAGTATCTTAGAGCTTTTGCTACCTTTTCGACAAACCTAACCTTTTCTTGGTTTATAAAATCTTTCATAAGTTAGTATAATTTTACTTCAAATGGAAAACTTTTTGCCGCCTAAAAACAAAACCATCTTGGCTGTGTTTGCTCATCCAGATGATGAGTCCTTTGGCCCGGCAGGCACAATTGCCAAGTGGAGCAAAGATAACGACATTTATCTTGTTGTAGTAACAGATGGTAGGCATGGATTAGGAAAAGAAAAGTTTGGCCCAGAAAAACTAAAGGAGTTAAGAAAGAAAGAGACGCTTGAGGCAGCAAAGATCCTTGGAATAAAAAAGGTACATTTTCTAGACTTTGAAGATGGAGCCCTCTCTAACAACCTTTACCATAATGTTGCAAAAAAAATTGACAAGTTTGTCAAAAATTATAAACCTGATATACTTATCACCTTTGACCCAAATGGGCTTACCGGTCATATTGATCATATTGTAGTATCCTTGGCAACAAGCTATGTCTTTGAAAAATCACCTTTTCCTCGACTGATACTTTATTATTGTCTTTCAAAACAGACCACTGACCTTATCGGAGATTATTTTGTCTTCCACCCCCCAGGGTATTGCGAGGAGGAAGTAAGCTATAAAGAAAATATAACAGACACTTGGGATAAAAAGGTTAAGGCCCTAAACTGCCACCTTTCTCAAACAAAAGACGTAGAAAATTACTTGAAAATAGCAGGCCTGCTCTCAAAAGAGGAGTGGTTCAGACTACTGGAAAAAGCCTGACCATTTTGCGCTTGATTTTGAATCTTTTTTGTAATATATTATCCTAGTCCTATGGCAGTAAAGGCAGTAAACTCGCAAAACTTTCAGGATGAGGTCCTAAACCACAAAGGGGTTGTGTTTGTTGACTTTTACGCTGACTGGTGTGGGCCTTGTAGAATTTCCGCTCCAATAGTTGAGGAGCTATCAGAGGAGATGCCAAATGTAAAATTTGTCAAAGTTGATGTTGAAGCCAATCAAGACTTGGCACAAAAGTATGGGATCTTTTCTATTCCAACCTTCATTATTTTTAAAGACGGCCAAAAAGTCCACCAGTTTGTCGGCGCCAGAGACAAAGAAGGGTTTAGAGCGGAGATTGAATCGGTAGTTGGTAGAGAGTAGCTGGTAGTTAGTAGCTAGTAGCTAGTATTTCGCATATCGCATTTTTGGAGTGATTAAAAAATTAAGTCTTGTTTGGAGTTTGGAATTTGGTGCTTGTTTGGAACTTGGGATTTGGTGCTTGGAATTTTAATGTCAGCTACCTTACTAAAACCCTTACTACTTTCCCGTGCACTTTTTTAAGTCGGATATGGAATTTTTTAAGGACATAGACAATAAACTCTGAAAGCCATCTTAACGAGCTGTTTATTGGAGCATGCAACCCCTCCAAAACCTTCTCATCTGAAATTGGAAATTTAAGCGTCCTATAATCTGGAAATTTTATTGAGCCTGAGACAGGTTGAAGCCCTGCTTTCTTAAGGCTCTCATCAAGCCTCACCTCCTCCTGACGGGGAGTTATATAAGGCTCCATCTCCTTCTCAACTCTTTTTTCAACAACCTCTTTAATTTCAAAAGGCCGCTCAAAAGCCGCTGGCTCAGCCTCCTTGCCCCCAAGCTGAATAGAAACCTTCGGCTGCTGTTGCTTTTTAATTAAATCATCTATTGGAGTATAGTTTCCTCCCATAAAACTATTATACGCTCAAAAAGT
>WFWI01000070.1 GCA_015491205.1 Candidatus Microgenomates bacterium
TGAATATACCTTCCTGTCAAATGAGTCCCCAGCTCAGGTGAAAGAAGCCTTGCGTTTGAACCTGTAAGATAAACCTTATTTCCATAATCGTACATCCTGCGCACAAAACGCTCCCAGCCTTCAACATTTTGAATTTCATCAAAATAAAAAACCTTCTGCTCTCCATAAAGCTCTAAAAATACCTCCAAAAGGGCTTGGAAATCCTTGAGTTTAAATCCACTTAACCGTTCGTCGTCAAAATTTAGATAATAATCTCCTCCCAATTTCTGTTTTATCTTAAGCAAAAGAGTAGATTTCCCTACTCTCCTTAAACCTGAAATAACAACAATATGCTTTGTTTTATCAGATAAAAGCTTAGCTTCTATATCGCGCTGAATATAGTTTTCAGGAAGCTTTAAGCTTCTTTTTTGATCCAAAACTATGTTTTCCAAAAAGCTTTTGCTAAGCATAGAGAAATTTTATCTTACATTATTGCTAATGTCAATAGCAATAAATTTATTCTTATTGCTATTTGCAATAGCAATGATTTGATTAACGCGAAATTTAGCGATTCACCCCATCAGTGTTCAATTGATTAAACAAATGAACCCCTTCTGCAAACCTGTGGGGTTTGTAAGCGGGGTTTGTAAAGCCTCCTCCAGAAGAGCCAAATCTTTGGTGTTCAATTGATTAAACAATTGAACAAAACCGTATTGAAAAATTCCAATAACCAATTTTCAATTTTCAAACAATAAAATCTTTTTATCCTTTACTCCTCTTATCTCAAGAAGCGCGTTAACCACCTCCTCAACGCTTGCAGCTTTTTTAAGCTCCTTTTGAAAAGAGATTTTCATAAAGTCTTGCTTTAAGCTTTGTAAACTCCTTGACGATGCCCAACTTTCATTATTATAACCTGCCCCCTTTCCTTATCAACAAGATATATAACCCGATATGGCCAAATTTTAAGAGAATAAAGGCCTTTTAGAACTCCTGCAAGCTTCTTTCCACGATAAGGATCTTTTTTAAGCGCTTTTATCTTCTCTGTTACCTTCTTAAACTTATTTTTTGGAAGCTTTTTTAGCTCTTTTTCTGCTGGAGGAGTTATTTTTATTTTGAACTCCATATTCTTGTGAGGCTCTTTCGTTTATTTTATAACCTTCGTATTCTGAAACCACTTCCTCCAAGTTTTTCCAAGAAGCCCCTTCTCCCTTTTCTAATGCTCTCTTTATCCTCCTATATTCCTCAGGAAGCTCTGGAAATTCTCTTAAAACTTCAACCGTCTCTTTAAAGCTTTCAAACTCTTTAACTGACAAAAGTACACTCTCTGGCCTACCTGTTCTAAGCAAAACCACATATCCTCCTTCCTTACTGATCTTTTTCGAAAGTTTATCAATCTTCCCTGCTGCTTGTGTAATTGAAACAGTTAGCTGGTTCATAACCAAATTTTACCCTTAAAAATAAAGCTTTGCAACCTGAGCCCCTTGTAAACCTGCGGGGTTTGCAAAGCCTCCTCCAGAAGAGCCAAATCTTTGGTGTTTAATTGATTAAACAAATGAACAAAACCGTATTGAAAAATTCCAATAACCAATTTTCAATTTTCAAACAAATCCAAATCACCTAATTTTCCAATAACCAAAACGTTTAGGTAATTTGGTAATTAAAATTTGTTTGGTTATTGAACATTGGTAATTGGTCATTTTTTAGTCATTAGGTCAATTAGAAATTAGTCATTTCATACCAGCTCCCTCCAGTTTATCCAGCTTTGTCTAACTCTGTCCAGCTATGTCTAATTCACCCTCCCTGCTTGATTTTTCTCCTCAAACTCTTATAATACTTATCACAATGGCCTCTGACAAACTTTTCAAAATCCGCCACTCGGCTGCTCATCTTCTTGCCTACGCTGTAAAAGAGCTTTATCCGGGTGTAAAAATTGCTATCGGACCTGTCATCGCAGATGGATTCTACTACGACTTTGACTTTGGAAAAACTAAAATCTCAGAGGAGGACCTGCCCAAAATTGAGAAGAAAATGCGCGAGCTTGCAAAAAAAGGGTTTGAATTCAAGCAAGAATGGTGGGATATTAAAAAAGCCAAAGAGTTTTTCAAAGACGAGCCCTACAAACTGGAAATAATTGAGGAGATTGAAAAAGGAGAAAGGGACGATTTTGGCCAAAAAGGAAAGGTTTCCGTTTACATCTCAGGCGATTTTATAGACCTTTGCAAAGGCCCGCATATAAAAAATATAAAGAAGGTTGGTGCTTTCAAGCTTTTGAAACTTGCAGGAGCCTATTGGAAGGGTGACCAAAAAAGGCCAATGCTTACCCGCATTTATGGAACTGCCTTTGAGTCTCAAAAGGAGCTTGAAGAATATCTTCACAAACTTGAGGAGGCAAAAAAAAGAGATCACAGAGTGCTTGGAAAAAAACTTGACCTTTTCACCTTCTCTCCCCTTGTGGGCGCAGGCCTGCCTCTTTGGACTCCAAAAGGAACAATTTTAAGAGAGTTTTTGGATGATTTTGTCTGGTCTTTAAGAAAAAAACGGGGGTATGTTAAGGTCGAAATCCCCCATGTTACCAAAAAAGACCTTTATGAGACCTCAGGTCATTGGGAAAAGTTTAAAAATGACCTTTTTAAAATAAAAACTCGCGAGGGCGACCTTTTTGCCCTAAAGCCAATGAACTGCCCACACCACACTCAGATTTTTGCCAGACGCCCCCACTCTTGGAGGGAAATGCCCCAGCGCTATGCCAACACAACAATGGTTTATAGAGACGAGCAGTCAGGTGAGCTTTTGGGGTTGTCGCGTGTACGAAGCATTACGCAGGACGATGCCCATGTGTTTTGTAGAAAAAGTCAAATAGAACAAGAATTTGAAATAATTTGGGACATTGTGGATGAGTTTTACTCAGCCTTTAACCTTCCCTTAAGAGTGAGGCTTTCCTTTCATGACCCAGAACACCCGGAAAATTATCTTGGAGATGAGAGAATTTGGCAAAAGGCAGAGGAGTCTTTAAAAAAGATTGCTGAAAAGCGAGGCGCTGACTACTTTATTGCTCCAGGCGAGGCTGCCTTTTACGGCCCAAAGCTTGATTTTATTGCAGTTGACTCATTAAACAGGGAATGGCAGGTGGCAACGATTCAGCTTGATATGAACATGCCTGAGCGGTTCAACCTTTACTGCATAAATGAAAAGGGAGAAAAGGAAAGGATTGTGATGATCCATGCAGCTATCATGGGCTCTATTGAGCGGTTTACCTCCCTACTTTTGGAGCACACCGCAGGCAACCTCCCCTTCTGGCTCTCTCCTGTGCAGATTGTAATTGTGCCAGTGGCAGATAAGCACCTGCAATACGCATGGGAAGTTTTAAAAGCCCTTGAAAGCGAAGGTTTTCGGGTTGAGCTTGACGATAAAAAGGACACTGTCTCCAAAAAAGTAAAACGCGCCCAAGAGCAGAAAATCCCTTACGTGGCAGTGGTTGGCGACAAGGAAGTGGAAAAAGGAACTGTGAA
>WFWI01000071.1 GCA_015491205.1 Candidatus Microgenomates bacterium
ATCATCAAAACCTCAAAAAAACTCTCAATTTATGACGCAGCGGATGCAATAGTGATGATAGCAAAAAGGAGAGTTAGATTGTAAAATCCGAAATTCGAATATCGAAATCCGAAACATTGCCTGACCCGCTCTGGGGGGGTTCGAAATTCGGATTTCGAATTTCGAATTTTTTCCTTCAGAGTTCTTCTAGGTTCAGCCTTATCGAGGGACTCATTGTGGATTTTATGTAGGCCTCCTTTATGTTGTGCTTTCCAACTGAGCGCAAAAAGGCAACTGCATTCTCCACAAGCTTTTCTGTCTCAAAAGAAAGCTTTCCAATCATTTGGTGGATTAAGGGAAACTTTGGCTCTGTTTTCCAGCGCAAAACGCCTGATTTGAACTTCTCCGCTGCCTTTTCAGGCTCAGGAGAAAGCGTGCCCTGTTTTGGATTGGGAAAAAGCTTTTTTGGCCCTAAAATACGGGCAAATTTGGAAAGCCGCGGCATATAGGATGGATGGGAGATCAAAACATCAATCTTGGAAAAGTCTACCTGGCCTTTTTCTAGATCCTCAATAAACTTGTCATCAACAATCTTTACCCTAACCTCCTTACCAATGCTGTGGGGCATTTGAACCTCGCCTTTAAGCCCTGTTTTTGAAACATTAAGGTGAAGCTCAACTGACTCATCAAAGGCAGCATAAGCTACTTTTTTCAAAATCTCAACTGCTTCTTTTATCGAGACAGCCTCTCTTCCTTTTAAAGCCTTTTCTATTTCTGCCTTGGCCTTTTTGTATTTTTTACCAGGCGGATGTTTTATTTTTACAAAGCGCCTTGCCTCCTTCTCTTCCTCCTCCTTTTTCTTGGCTTTCTCCAAAAGCTCCTTTGCTCGCTTTTCTTTTTCAAGCTCCTCCTCTGAAACTTCAACCTGCACCATCCTCTCCCCGCCTTTCAAACCCACACCCTCAACCTTCTTCTTTTTCTTTTCCTCGCGTCTTCTCTTTTGCTCCTCCTTTTGTTTTTTTTCTATTTCCTCAAGTCCTAAGACCCTTATCCTTACTTTTCCCATAATTCCCTAACTTTTAACTTTGCACTTTGAACTTTTAACTTTCTATTTCTACTCCCATTGACCTGGCAGTGCCGGCCACAATTTTTATCGCCTGCTCCAAATCATCAGTGTTCAAGTCCTTCATCTTTTCCTGGGCTATTGCCTCAAGCTGTTCCCTTGTAAGCCTTCCGACTTTCTCTTTGTTTGGCTTGCCAGAGCCTTTCTCTATCTTTAAAGCTTCCTTTATAAGGGAGGAGACTGGCGGAAGCTTGGTAATAAACTCGTAGGACCGATCTTCATAAACTGTGATAACTGCGGGAATAATCTTGCCTTTGAACTTGGCAGTCCTGGCATTGTACTCTTTGATAAACTCCATTATGGGAATACCGTGCTGTCCCAAAGCAGGACCAACAGGAGGCGCTGGAGTTGCCTCCCCTGCTGGAAGATTTACCTTAATGACCGCCTTAACCTTTTTTGCCATAACAGGAAAAAATCCGAAATTCGAATTTCGAAATCCGAAACGAACTTATAACCAATTCCGCCAGCTCAGTCCAGCTTCGTCTAGCTTTGTCTAGTTCGACCAGCTCTGTCAAGCTTAAATCTTTTCAACCTGCAAAAAATCTAGCTCCACTGGTGTTTCCCTGCCAAAGATTGAAACTAAAACCTTCACCTTTCCTCTCTCTTCATCTATCTCCTTTATAGTACCCAAAAAGTCCGCAAAAGGCCCTTCTTTAATTTTTACTGCCTCGCCCACAGAAAGCTTTGTCTTAAACCTCGGGTGCTCCTGCTGGACAAACTTCATTATTGCCTCAACCTCTTTGTCAGAAATTGGCGTGGGCTTTGTGCCTGCGCCGACAAAACCAGTCACCCCTTCTGTGGTCCTTACAACCAACCAAGTATCATCATCAAGCACCATCTTAACCAAAATATAGCCGGGAAAAACCTTTTCCTTTACCTTCTTCTTTTTTCCCTTTTTAACTACCACTGAATCGCGCATTGGAATCACAATATCAAAAATCCTATCCTCCACCCCAAGGCTTTTTATCCGCTGGGACAAGGCTTGTTTCACCTTCATCTCATGGCCTGATTGTACGTGTACAACATACCATTTAGCCTGATCCTTTTTTGAATCCTCCATAATTTCACGCTCCAACTGTCAAAACATTCAAAAGTTTTGCCAAAAGAAAATCTATTATACCTATATAAAGGCTTATAATCAAGGAGATTATGACAACAACTGCTGTCAGCTTTATCGTTTCTTCCCTAGAAGGCCAGGTCACCTTTTTAAGCTCGGACAAAAGATCCCCTGCAATCTTACCTTTACCAGGAAATTTCATAGGGAAAATTATACTACACGCCGAAAAAAATTGTAAGCAAAAGTTAGAATTTATCTTAAAACCTAAATCTTAAATCCTAAAGTTGTATTTTATTGTTTTATTGTTTCATTGTTCGATTGTTGCATTGCCAGCAAAGAAACAATGAAGCAATGGAGCAATAGAATAAAGTTTTAAGATTTAAGTTTTAGGATTTAAGATAATTTAGAATGTTAACGTTAAGTGTATGCGATCGCATATTCTTAACGTTAACTACCAGCTACTAACTACCACCTACCAAATTTGACCGACGCCGTTAAACGCGGCCCTTCCCAACGCTACCCGTTTAACCGATGCGGTTGATTTTGGAAGGTTTGATCTTTTTTGCTGGGCGTTTTATAATGTAATCTATGAACTTCCTCTCCGATCTAAAACAAAGGGGACTTGTTGCTAACTCCACGCCTGGCATTGAAAAGGTTTTTGAAAAAGGCACGACCCTTTACCTTGGAATTGACCCAACAGCAGATTCCCTCCACCTTGGGCACTTTCTTCCCCTTTCAATCCTAAAGCGAGCTCTAAAGGCTGGAAACAAAATAATTATCATCATGGGCGGTGGCACGGCTTTAATCGGCGACCCCTCTGGAAAGGAAAAGGAGCGGCCAATTCTGCCAAAAGAGTCAATTGAGGAAAACAAGAGGAAGATTGCTAAACAAATCTCAAAATTTTTCACGATCGATAACAAAAACGTAAAAATAATTGATAATGCAAGCTGGCTGGAGAATATTTCTCTTATTGAATTCTTGCGGGACGTAGGAAAAATCTCAAGCGTCAACTCAATGCTTGACTTGGAATTTGTCAGGAAAAGGATTGAAAATAAAGAATTTCTCTCGTTTGCCGAATTTACTTACCAACTTTTGCAAGCCTATGATTTTTATGTTCTTTTTAAAGAGCACGACTGCAAAGTCCAGGTTGGAGGCTCAGATCAATGGGGAAACATAATCCAAGGCGTTGAGCTTATAAAAAGAAAACTTAACAAACCAGCCCATGGCTTGGCCTTTCCTCTAATTGTTGATCCATCAACTGGCAAAAAATTTGGAAAAACTGCTACTGGCAAGCCAATTTGGCTTGATAGTAAAAAAACTTCTCCGTTTGAGCTTTATCAGTTCTTAATAAACACGTCCGATGAGCTTGCTCAAAAGCTCCTTTTTTACTACTCTTTCAAACCTCAGGAAGAGATCAAGGTTATAATTTCTAAGGCTCTGCAAAGCCCTAAAAAAAGACTCGCTCAAAAAGAGCTGGCTTTTGAGCTTGTCTCCCTTATTCACGGCGAAAAAACTGCTCTCCTTTGTCAAAAAGCCAGTGAGATTTTGTTTTCGAAGGATTTTGAAAAAATTAGTAAAAAAGAAATAAAAACAATTCTTCCTGTTGTTAAGCTATATTCTTTACCAAAAAATGCCGACGAACTGGAAATTTTAGTGATAACCCAGCTTGCTCCTTCAAAAAAACAGGCTAGAAAGCTTATCAAAGAAAAAGTTGTAAAAATAAAGGAGATTTATCCTTACGTTTTAGTCAAAAAAGGTAAAAAAAGTTTTGCAATTGGAAAATACCAATGATCACCCCTAATCTTCTAAACATAATCATCCTGACGTTTATAATCGCAATAGGGTTTGCTTTACCTAATACAAGTTTTGCCAAATATGATCTTGAGATCGCTGCACTTCTTTTCATCTTTCTTTACCTAAGCAAACACGTGTTTTTTAAAAAAATTAAAACTTTCCGGATCATTGAATCAGCAACTTTAACGCTCGTTGTGCTGTTGACAGTAAATACAACTGGAGGGGTATCATCCCCTTTTTTCTTTCTTGTCTATTTCCTTCTCTTTTCTCTCTCTCTTCTCGAAACTCCTGAAGTTTCCCTTGGCATAAGCTTCGTACTCATTATCTTTTACCTTTTTTCACTACCCCCTTCTCCCTCTTTTAAAAACCTTTTACCTGTATTTTCTCTTGCTTTTATAACTCCCTTCTCTCTTTACCTGGGAAGGGAGTACCTTGAAATACAGCTTCTCAGAAGAAAAAACGCGCTTGAAAAAGAAGATTTTCTCCTTTTTCTTTCACTTAAACTGAAAAAGCATATAAAAGCTGCTTTGGAAGCACTAGAAGGAAAAACAAACGAAGCTGACCTTAAAAAAGCAAAAAAAGAACTTAGAGCCATCAATAAATTAATAGATAAATATGAGGCTCAATTTTAACCTTTCAATAAAGCCTATTTTTTTGATAATAATCTTTTTGTCTGTAGCCTTTTTTCTTCAGGCTCAAGCTGTAAATATGCGCTCAAACAGGTATAGAATACAATTTGGGAATATAAACATCGGTGCCCAACCTCAATCTTCACCCAACTATGATCTTTCTATAACCTTAGGGCAAACAGCAGCTGGGAAATTTCAATCTACAGGCTATGTGATCAAAGCAGGTTTTCAATACATCTACTCTATTATCCCCTTCCGTTTCTCCATCTCCAACACCAATCTTAATTTTGGAAGCTTAACACCCAACAACCCAAAAACTGTGCAAACAATCCTCACCGTTTCTTTTGGGGGCGCAGGCGAGTATAAAGTTACGGTCGCTGAACTTGGCCCTCTAAGAACCTTGGATAATACTAACTCAATTCCGGATACAAGCTGCGATGGCGGAACAAATACCTGTACCGAATCAAGCGCAGCAGTCTGGTCAAACACAACTGCCTATGGATTTGGCTACAATATGAGCGGCCAGGATATTCCTTCTGACTTCATAGACTCCACCTACTACAGACCCTTTCCTGACAAGCTTGCAGGAGAAAGCCCAGCTGTTGTTATGAGCTCGGCAAATGTTGGACGAAACCGGCAGGCAACTATGACTTTGAAAGTAAATGTCTCGCCCGTGCAAGCTGCAGGAAATTACCAAACAATCCTTCATTTTGTCGCCACCCCGTCTTATTGACAAGCCGCACAGTATTTTGTATAGTAAGGATGAAACGCTAAAAACTGGTAGCTATGGAAGGATTCAAAGGGATCCTTAAAAAACACAAAAAACTCCTTAAAACTCTCAGAAAGCGCTCCTTAGAAATTATCTTCCTTGCCATCGCAAGTTCTTTAACGATCGCAAGCTTTTTGTTTTATAAGCAAACAAGTGAAACACTTCAAAATAAGATCCTTGAAATTGAACAAGAATCTTTAGAAGAACTTGAAAAAGCACCAAAACCGCAAAAGATCTATGTTGATATATCAGGCGCTGTAGAAAAACCCGACGTTTACACAGTTTCCGAAGGCGCAAGGCTTATTGACGTTTTAATTTTAGCCGGTGGCCTTTCTGCCAAGGCTGACAGGGATTTTTTCTACCGCAATTTTAACCTTGCCCAGCCGGTTTTTGACGGACAAAAAATTTACGTCCCTTCAAAATACGAGGTTTGGCGCGGAATAATAAAAGAACCAAAAAGAATCTTTGACTTTACAGGCTACAACAAAAAACCCGCGGCAACTTACAATAATCCAAAAACCTCTCTATCCAAAGGCTTAGTAAACATAAACACTGCCTCACGAGAGGAACTTGAAGCTTTACCCGGTATTGGAAGAATAACCGCCCAAAAAATTATTGACAATAGGCCCTATTCTTCTATAGAAGAACTTTTACAAAAAAGGATCTTAAGAAAATCTGTATTTGAAGCTATAAAAAAACGCCTTACGCTATAGTATATTCTCCAAAATTCCATTTCTAACCCCGCAGGTTCGGAGCGGGGCGTGCTGGCAGCCTGCTCCGAACCCCGCAGGTTAGAAACGGCGTAATTTTATCCAGCCTCATCCAATTTGTATAATAATTTTTATGCCAACAGTCTATGACTTTGCAGCCGTTATAAACCAGTACTTTCACGAACCTTATGCCTCGCTTTTAAACGGCATCATCTTTGGCATAAAACCAAAAGGTTTCCCTGAGCTTTACCAAAAGCTTATAAAAACAGGTCTTTTGCACATTGCAGTTTTGTCCGGAATGAACCTTTCGCTTTTGTCAGGCGTTATCTCAGCCACTTTAAAACCCCTTGGCAGAAAAATAAACAGTTTGATAACCATACTAACCATTATAATTTTTGTACATTTTGTTGGCTACCAAGCCCCAATTGTCAGAGCCGCCATTATGGCAGTTTTAACACACGTTGCAATTCTTTATGGAAAGCAAAAAAGCACGCTTTACCTTTTGTTTATCTCTGGCCTTTTATCCCTTGTTTTTAAACCAACGTGGATAAAATCCATCTCCTTTCAACTCTCCTATCTTGCCACGCTCGGCCTCATCCTTTTTGCAAAAGGCTACGAAGGCCATCCAAAAACCTTTTGGCAAAAGTTGATGAAGTTTATAAAAAGCGAGTTTAGAACTTCTATTGCAGCCCAGGTTTTTACTGCGCCTTTAATCTTTTTAAAATTTAAACAGATCTCGCTCGTCTCGCCAATAACCAACGTTTTAATTGCGCCAATTATCGCGCCTTTAATGAGCCTTGGAATGTTTGCAGCCCTTTTGGGAAAGTTAAACTACTACCTTGGCCTTCCCTTCGCCTGGGTCAGTTTCGGTTTTTTAAAGTATTTAACGGTCGTAATAGACCTTTTTTCAAACGTGCCTTATGGATTTTTTAAATTTTAAAAATGGGAGATGAGATAAATTTGAAAACACGAGTTCTCCTTCCAGCCATCGCCTCCTTTGTAATAACGTTCGTTTATTTTAGCTTTCTAAAAGCAAACCAACGCGATCTAGCTGTTTTTTGCAACGTTGGCCAAGGTGATGCTGCCTACCTTCGGATAAACTCAGTTGACATTTTAGTAGATGCCGGCCCCTCCAAAAAAGTCTTGGAGTGCCTGGGAAAGCATATGCCCTTTTATGACAAAAAAATTGAGCTTGCAATCCTTTCCCACCCCCAAAAGGATCACTTTGGCGGCTACTTTTCTGTAATCTCACGCTACAAGATTGATTATTTTATTGCTCCAGCTGTTGAAGGTACCGCTCTTTCTTTCAAAAACTTAGAGGATCTTTTGGAAAAAAAGGAGATAGAAAGAATCTTTCCAACTGCTGGATACAGGATAAAAATCGGAAAAGCCACAATAATCTTTTTCTGGCCAAACAAAGAATACATAGCTAAACTCCCTTCTGAAAATCTAAACGATTACTCGCTTATTTTTAAACTAAAAACAAAAAACTCCTCCTTCCTTTTTACCGGAGACGCAAGTCCGATTGTGTTAGACGACCTTTCCCAATGGGCCAAAATTAACTCTCCCCAAGCCTTCAGGACAAAAGTTCTAAAAGTCCCCCACCACGGCTCAGCAAACGGACTAACCTGGGACTTCCTTATTTTAGCAAACCCAGAGCTCGCTCTGATAAGCGTTGGCAAAAACAACCCCTATGGCCACCCACACCAGAAAACTTTAAATTACCTTAAAGCCTCAAATACAAAAGTTTGGCGAACGGATTTAAATGGAGAGTTTAAGATTGAGCTTGGTAGATGGTAGTTGGTAGTTAGTAGTTGGTAGCTGGTAGTTGTTGGGTTATAATACAATTAATGAGAAACTTAATAAAATTTCTAATCCTTTTGATACTAGCTACTAGCTACCAGCTACTAGCTACTACTCCCTCCTTTGCCCAATCCCTTTCTCTTTCAATCTCTCCGCCGCTTTTGGAAGTGGTAATAAAACCGGGGAAGTCTATCCTTATTGCCTACACAATCCAAAACTTTGGCGATCCAGTGGTTTTAACTCCCAAAGTTGTCTCCTTTGAACCAGCAGATGACCTGGGAAATATAAGCCTTAAGGACGGGATTGAAGGCCCGGTGCGCTTTAATCTAGATAATTCTGAAATAAAATTAAACAAACCCTTTTTCCTAAAACCAAAAACCAAAGAACAACTTCTTTTAAGAGTACGCGTGCCTGAAAACGCGCCAGAAGGTGATTTTTATTACTCGCTTACTTTAACCACCAGTCCAAATCTGCAGCAAGATCAAAACGCCGCTGCTGCAGCCCAGGCCACAATTGCAGCAAACCTTCTTATTACAATCACAGAAACTGGCAGGATTGATATAAAACCCAAGATAGTCTACTTTGACATTATTCCCAAATTCTCCCTTTTCAAAAAGTTTAAAATTGTCGACAGCTTTGATAAAATCCCGGTCGTTTTAAAAGTTGAAAATACAGGCAAAAACTACGTTAAAGCAGCTGGCAAAATAGAGCTTCAAGGGATTTTTGGAGCAAAAGCAAGCTGGAACCTTATCCCTAAAAACATCCTCTCCTCCTCCCAAAGGCTCCTTGTTGCCTCAAGCGAGGCAGGCTTAAAAGCCTGGACTTACAAAAAAAGACCTGTAAGCCTCATTCTCCCCTCAGGCCTTTACTTTGGTAAATACACTTTGCGCGCGTCAGTAAATTTTGGCCAAGAATCCCCCACGGTTTTAACCGCAAACACCACCTTTGTAGCCCTCCCCCTAAAATTGTTCCTTATGCTTGTGGGAGGAATAGGAGTTTATTTGATTACCAAGAGAAAACTGCAGTTTTAAATCCGAAATTCGAATCTCGAAATCCGAAACAAATTCGAATTACCAAATGACCAAAATTCAAAACAAAAAAGTTTTGGTTATTTGAGAATTTGTCCCGAACCAGAATAAATACGGTTCGGGACTACCCTGTACCGTAATTTGTTCTGGTACAGGGTGAATTTTGACAATTGTTTCGAAATTCGGATTTCGGATTTCGAATTTCCTTTTTGCGCTTTATTTATACATCAATCCTCTCACCTCCTTAAAAATCTCCCACGCCTCAAAGGCTATCCAGCGCTCGCCCACTAGCTCCTTTGGAAGGCCCGGATCCTTTTTCAATACCTCAACGTAGGCAGCCACAACTTTTTTAAATTTTAAAAGAGGTTCCTCCTTTGCCGAAATTATCTCATGCCAATCTTTAAAAAGCCTTCTGTAGCGCTTCTCGATTTCGCTCTTCTCCCACACCTTTTCAATCAAAATCTCACGATCGCCAAAAGCATGCTCTGCTTCAAAAGCTTGAACGTACTTTTCCTCCTCCTTCCCCAAAACCAGATCGCGCAAGCTCTCAATCACAGGATGAGGGGTCACCCAAAATGACCTGTGCCAAGGCCCCAGGCCCCAACCTTCCATCTCCCTTCGCAATCTGTCCCTTAAATGCCGCTTCACCTCTGGAATCTCATAGGAGATAATCCTCCACTTGCCATCCCAGGACTTCCTTAAAAATCGGAAAAAAGGAAATCTTAAAACTAAAAAGCTAAACCCTTTCTCTGTTAAAACATAAGCCCCACTTTCCTCTTTCTCCTCTTTATCAATCAACCCCTCTTTAACTAAAGAAGAAACTACTCCTTTAGTTCTCTCATTGCGTGAAAGATCTACCAACGAGAAAAATTTCTCATCTGAAGCAACAGGTTGCAACTCCTCCCCTCCTATAAGCTGCAGCGCAAGCAAAATCCTCGTTCGCCTATCTTTTATTCCCATGTTAATTTTGAATTTAACAAACGTTAACCTCTTTGTCAAGAGGTAAAATTAAACGTCAGTACCGATGATAGCTAACAGTTCCCAGTTTATTAACGTTAAGTATATGCGATCGCGTATGCTTAACGTTAACTATATTTACCACCTGCTATCTACCAACTACCAGCTACTAACTACCAACTACTAATTTTAAAATGGCCTTGACAAGAAGACGCTTTTGAAATTATAATCGATTTAAATTAAAATGGTCTTAACAAAGAGGAAGCCTAAAAGTCGATTTTTAAAATATTTAACTACAAAGTTTATTCTTTTTATTTTTATCTTCTCTCAACTTCTTTATCTTTTTCTTTTCAACTCTCCTCGGATTGCTGACTCAGGAAATCTTACAACAGTTTACGACACCCTTTCCAATCCAAGACTCTCCTATGTAGCTGGAGTTGCCACAGCTGCTGGCACTGGTACAACAATAGTTGATATTGACACCACAGGCAATCCTGATGTAAACACCAACAATCTTTTTCCAAAGGATTCTGTCTGTTTTGCTGACGCTGGGCTTAACGGCTGCAAAGGCAACACTTCCTATACTGTTGCATCAATTATAGATGCAGACACCTTTGCTATTTCAAGTGGACTAATCCAAGCTTTAGAAACTACAGATTATGTTATAGCCACTCAATCAGCAGTTCATTCTGTAAACTTTACCACAGTCTCTGACGTCAATGGAGGAAAGATAAAAGTAAAAATACCTGCTGCCTCTGCCAACTACAACGATGGCTTCCCAGATCAAACTGGCTTTGACTCCAACCTTCTAACCAACTCAAATATCGGCACTTACACCAGCATAACCTGCTCTGGTGGTTGTGGTGTTACCTTTGGAACAATCACCCTTACTTATTCAAATGGCCAGCACATAATCACAATTCCTTTTACCGGCACATTAGCAGCAGGCAAGCAGGTCACTGTTACAATTGGCAGTTCTTCTGACACGCGCTATCAGTTTATAAACCCAGCTCCGGCTGTAGGGCACAATCAAGGCACAGCTGATATTTACACAATAACTGTAGAAGAAACAGATTCTCTGGACAATGTAATTGATGCTACTGATGCAAAAGTAGCACTAATAGAAGGAGTTCTTGTCTCAGCCACAGTCGAAGAAACAATCCAATTTTTTGTAAGAGCCGGCACAGCAGACTCAGGTACCATCTGTGGAGTAAGTAGGACTGCCACCTCAATAGACACCACCTCAACGGCCATCCCCTTTGGCTCAATTGTCAGCACTGACACCTTTTATGACGCCTATCAAGAACTTGAAGTTAGAACCAATGCCTCTTCAGGCTATGTTGTCACCATTGAACAAAACGATCAAATGGGAAAGGATGGAACAGTATGTACTGGAGCCTCTGCAGGCGAAGCTCAAAACTGTATCCCCGATACCACATGTGATGATGGCACTTGTACAGAAACAACCTCTGCCAACTGGGCTACAGCTACAAACAACGGCTTAGGGTACTCGCTGGAAAACATAACAGGCACTGACGCCACCTTCACCTACAATGAATCAGCTCGCACCTTTTCAGCCAAACAACTTCCTGATCAAGAAGCAGGAGAATCAAAGCAAAACATAATGAGCAAGTCCTCTCCAACCTCAAGCTCAAAAGTCAATGTATGCTACAGGCTTTCAGTATCTGTCACCCAACCTGCAGGTTATTATTACAACAAAGTTAAATACACTGCGACAGCGAAGTTTTGAGGTGGCAGTTGGTAGCTGACAGTTGGTAGTTAGTAGTTAGGAAATATAAAAGGTAGATGCGAAAAATTAAAATCATAATTGCAGGGGTTATTCTGGCAGCTCTCTTCGCCTCCCTGTTTAACACCAGAGCCTTTGCTCAACAACAGGGGGATTTTGGCATCGTAGTTTTCCCAGCTCGTCAAGAGATAGATGTCCAACCAGGAGAGGAAAAAACAATCGGCATTTCCTTTGTAAACCAAACGCTCTTTCCCATAACAGGCATTCTTGGAAAAGCTGACTTTATTGTAAAGGGAGAAGACAACACCCCAATATTTCTAGAAGAAGAAAACCTCTCAAGCAAATTCTCCGCTGCTTCCTGGATAGAACTCCCTTACAAAAACATGGCCATACCTCCTTATGATAGGACAATAGTGTATATAAAAGTGCGGGTTCCCAAAAATGCTAGCCCAGGGGGCCACTATGCAGCAGTATTCTTTGAAGGCACTCCCACAACACCAGAAGGACAATTTCAAAAAGAAGGAACAGCTGTAATAGCTCCTAGAGCAGCAGCCCTCTTATACTTCAAAGTAGCTGGAGAAGTAAAAGAAAAAGCCATAGTCTCAAAATTCTTTGCTCCTAGCTTTTTAGAATACGGGCCTGTAAAAATCCAAACTGCAATACTAAACCAAGGCGACATCCACATCACCCCAAAAGGCACAATTCAAATGTATGACATCTTCGGCAACCTTGTTGATCAGGCAAAACTTGCTGAAAAAAACATCTTCCCTGAAGCCCTAACAAAATACGAAAATGAGCTGGGAAAAAAGCTCATGCTGGGAAAATACACCCTTGTCCTACAAGCTGGCTATGGCACAAAAGGCCAGGGGCTTAAAGCAAAAAGAACAGTAATCATCTTCCCCTACAGGCTAGCAGCAATCATCGCTCTGGGAGTATTCATCTTTGGTTACTTAATATACCACTTTTATAAAGCATCAATAGTGCGCCAAAGAATACTGGAACAAAAACTAGAAGAAGAAAGAAAAGCAATAGAAAGCTTAAAAGAGCAACTAAAAAGACGTGAAGAATAAAAACTCTTATCTTTTTAACTTGAAACTTTTTATAGTATTAAGTTCAATCTCTTTAACAATAGGTTATTTACAATTTCAAAACCTTCTCAAGCAAAAAACCTTAACAGCACCCCCTCTACAAAAGCCCTTACAAAAACCCCTGGTCCTTTCTGTATACAATCGTACACAGAAAGTACCGAGTAGCTTCCAAAAAGATGTATTAGGAGAAAGCTCTAAAATAAGCTTTGAATCCAAAATCTCTGCCAATATTGGGGTTGCTGCTCGCTTTACTATATTTGGCTATACCTCAAGCAATGCTTCTGTTTTCCTTGAGGATATTGGAATAAAAGAAAAAACTCGCGCAGACAAAAATGGTTTTTTCGTTTTCTCAAACTTAAAGATCCCAAAAGAAGGAAAAATCACCCCTTGTCTTTTTTCCCAAGACAATTTTGGAAGAACAAGTCCTCCTGTATGTCTCCCACCCGTCCAAAACCAATCTAGCGCAATCGGCCCTGTACTCCTGCCCCCTACCCTCTCGGTAAGCAAAAGTTTTTTCTTCGCAGGAGATAAAATAATAATCTCAGGACAAACTATTCCAAACACGCCTGTAAACTTAAACTTTTTTAAAGAAAAAGACTTACCTGAGCTCTCACTTGCGCTTGTAAAACCAGCTCTTGCGCTAAACAAAAAGGCTGTAGAAACCCTCTCTGATGAAAAAGGAAATTTCACGTTTGTACTTCAAACATCGGACGCGCAAAAAATGAAGATTATCTCAAACGCCGTCTTTAACAACTCCCCCTCTCCCCAAAGCACAAGGCTCACAATAAAAATCTACCCCTGGTGGATGATGATTATCCTTTTCTTTAAAGCCTGGGTAGAGACCCTAAAAGAATACCTCTTGGAAATACTCTTGCTTTTTGAGCTAGTAATCGTGCTCTACCTTGCCTACAAAAAGCTTTTCACTCCTTCTGAAATCACAAAATCTCGCGCGATAGTAAAATATAGACCACTTTTGCCTGTGAAAATAAGTAGCCAGGAGTTGGTAGCTGGCAGCTAGTATTTAGATCGCATTTAAGATTTAAATTGTTCAAAAAACCTTTGGTCAATAAATAAGCCTTGTTTCACTGTTCGATTGTTCCATTGTTGCATTGCCAGCAATGAAACAATGAAGCAATGGAGCAATAGAATAAAGTTTTAAGATTTAAGATAATTTAGAATGTTAACGTTAAGTGTATGCGATCGCATATTCTTAACGTTAACTACCAGCTACTAACTACTAGCTACCAATCTCTAACTACTTGCTACTTACTATTCGCTACTAGTATAATAAATTTATGAACCGAAAAATCCTACTCTTTGCCACCATTTTCCTAACAATCCTTCTCCTCTTCTCTGGCTTTTACTGGTTTTATTCCGTGCGATTTTTAGCTGGCCGGGCAAACATAAAGGTAAGTGTCTTCTCTCCGGAAAACTCCTACGTTTTTACCACTCCTCTTCAGGCCAGGGCTGATGGAAAGGAAAAGATAAGAATAACTGTATTCTTGCTTGACGATCGAGGATTAGCAGTAGCAAACCAAAAGGTAGAAATAGCCTTTCATGAAAACCTAAGCATTGAAGCAATCCAGCCAATAACCGATTCAACTGGTAAAGCAATTTTTGATGCCTCGACTCTAAAACCAGGAGACTATTATCTTGAAGTTATAGCTGCCGGCCGCACCCTCCCCCAAAAGGTACACCTGAGATTTATACCATAAATTAAAATTCCAATTTCCAAATTCCAAGTATCCAAACAAATTCCAATAACCAAATTTCAAATCACAAACAAATTTTGTTTGGAATTTTTTCTCATTAATCTTCAATCATCAATCATTAATCTCTCCCTATCCAAGGTTATTAACCTCGAAGGTTCTTATATCAACCTTCACCTGCCCGCCATCGCCGTGCTCAGACTCTGGCAGGCGGGAGGTTTTTAAACAATCCTAAATACTAAATACTTGATACTAGATACTTACTACTTACCACTAACTACCAGCTACCAATCCCATTTGACACTAAATTTTATCCCTGCTAAAATTTATGAAAATTGTAAAAAGGCAGCTGGAAAAAGAGATAGAGCCCTTTTTAAAGAAGCAAATCAAAGGCTGAAGTTGATTTTGTGCTAGAAAAAGAGGGAGAAATTATTCCAATTGAAGTAAAGTATTTACCAAAACCCTCCCTTACAAAAAGCTTTTACAGCTTTATTTCAAAATACAAGCCAAAAAGAGCTTTTGTTATCAGCCAAAAA
>WFWI01000072.1 GCA_015491205.1 Candidatus Microgenomates bacterium
TCCCAAGCCCTTAACTGATGAAGAATTAGAAAGGGAAATAGAAAAAATTATTGAAGAAAACAAAGCTCTCTGGGAGAAAAATCCAAGAGCAATCATTGGAATCGCAGTAAAGAAGCTAAAAACTGTGGCAGAGGCTGGAAGGATAGCAAGGATAATAAACTCAAAAATCTAATCCCTGCCCAAATTTCAAATGACAAAATCCAAATGTCAAACCAAATCCAAATGACAAATGTCAAATTCCAAAAATTTTGTTATTTGACATTGGGATTTTGACATTGATCTGAAATTTAGCATTTGAAATTTGTCATTTTACGATAATATTCTCTACTCTCCTCCCCATCACCTTAACCACAATACTCGTATTCTTTTTAACCCAAACCATTTCTTCAATTCTTATTCCATATTTTCCTTCAAAATAAAGGCCGGGCTCTATGGTTATGACGGTATTTTTTTCTAAAATCTCCTTTTTCTTTCCTCCCCTTACAAAAGGTCTCTCGTGAATCTCAAGCCCAACTCCATGTCCTATGCCATGTAAAAACTTGTCTTTTACTCCTTTTTTCTCAAAAATTTCAACTGCAGTCTTATGAACATCAAGAAATTCTACTTTTGACCGTGCCTTATCAATCGCCTTGTCCAGAGCTTCATTTACCAATCGATAATATTCTAAAAACTCTCTATCAGGTTCACCTATATAAAATGTACGGGTTAAATCACCACAATAACCTTTATAGCGAACTCCAAGATCAATCAAAAGCACTCCCTTTTCAATTTTTTTATCCCTTGGCTTGTAATGAGGGATAGCAGATCCTTCACCTGAGGCCACAATTGGCTCAAAACTTAAAGTGGCATCCTCAAACTTTAAAGTTTCACTTACTATAAAAGAAGCAAGCTCTCGCTCTGACACGCCTTTTTCAAAATTGGCTTTCAAATATTCAATCGCTTTTTTCAAAACCTTGGCTGTGAGCTCCTGCGCTTTTTGCAAATATTTTATCTCTGTCAAATCCTTTTTAACTCGCAAATCCAAAACTTTGTTCTTAAGATGCTTTATCCTCACTGGAAAAACCAATTTTTTAAGGTGCAAATACTCCAAAAGTCTCAAATCATACTCCTCTACAAAAAGCTTTTTTATCTCAAACGGCAAAAGCCTTTTTACTGTCTCAAAAAAACCTTCCCGCTCTTTCAAAAGGACAAGCTCTGCCTCTCCAGAGGAGATTATCCGACTCCCCTTTGCCTCGCTTTTAAACATTCTAGCAGTGATCAAAAAAGCGCTTTTTGAAGTGATAACCAGCATATACTCCCTTTCCTTATAAGACTGCCCTTTTACTCCAGCTAAATACTCGATGTTGTAAGGATTAGTGATTAAGATTGCAGATTTTTCCGAAAGGTCTTTTTGGAGTTTTGAGAACATAGACTAGAATTAACTTTAAATCTAAATCAACTCTCAAATACAACACATTATTTAAATTCCAAATGACAAAATCCAAATGTCAAATCAATTACAAATGACAAATATCAAATGCCAAAAAATTTTTGTCATTTGACATTTGGATTTGATTTGACATTTGTCATTTGAAATTTGACATTTACTTGTTGCTTGGAATTTTAAAACCTTCCGGATGGGATTTTACCAAACCCAACCAAAGGCTGTAAAACCTCAGGCACCTTTATGCTTCCATCCTTTTGTTGATAGTTTTCAATAATAGCAATTAAAGCACGAGGTGAGGGGACTGCGGTGTCGTTTAAAGTATAAACAAACTTTGTCTTTCCATCCTTATCCTTATAGCGGATATTAAGCCTTCTGGCTTGAAAATCAGTCATTATTGAGTTTGAGGCAACCTCGCCCCAGCCACCTCTTCCTGGCATCCAAGCCTCAGTATCATATTTTTTCGCCTGGGGCTCGCCCATATCGCCTGTACACATCAAAAGCACACGATAGGGAATTTTTAGCTCCTGCCAGATCTCCTCTGTATTTTTCTGCAACTCTTCATGAAGCTCCCTTGCCTTTTCATCGTCAGCTGGCGCAATAATCACTTGCTCAACTTTCCAAAATTCGTGGAGTCTGTAAATTCCTCGCGTGTCCTTGCCATGCGCACCTGCCTCGCGCCTAAAACAAGGGGAAATAGCAACAAACTTTTTTGGCAGTTCCTTCCAGGACAAAACCTCATTTGCATAATAGGAGGTTATTGGCTGTTCAGCTGTGCCTGCTAAATAAGCATCTTTATCATTTAAAACATAAGTTTCCCTTTCTCCCCAAGGAAACTGACCACAGCCAAAAAGGGTAAAGCCTTTAACAATTGCAGGAGCGGTAAAAGGAGTATAACCTTTTGCTACCAATTTTTGAAATGCCCACCACAAAAGCGCCATGTGCAAAACTGCCAGTTCTTTTTTCAAAAAATACCCGCGAAAGCCAGAGACTTTTGAACCCCTTTTAAAATCAATAATATCCCACCTCTCACCAAGCTCAATATGACTTCGAGGCTTGAAATCAAACTTTGGAATCTCTCCCCAGCGCTTTATTTCAACGTTGTCATTTTCATCCTTACCAAAAGGCACCTCTTTGTAAACCACATTAGGCACCCTTTTCCAAATCTCATCGCGCTCTTTTTTTACCTCCTCATACTCAGCCTCCAATTTTTTAAGTTCCTCTTTAATCTTTTTCCCCTTCTCTCGTAATCCTTCTGTAAACTTCTGCTTTGCCAAAAGTTTCCTTTCGTGCCTTAGTTTGTCAATTTTAACTTGCAACTTTTTAAGCCTATCGTCAAGCTCAAGAAGCTTATCTATATCAACCTCAATATTTTTTCCCTTTGCAACCTTCTCCACCCACTCCCTGTTTTCGCGGATGTATTTGAGAGAAAGCATAAAGATATTATAATACACTTATGGAAATTTTGTCCTTTCCTGAAATTCTCGAATTAATAACAACGGAAATACTCACTGTAAGGGATTTCCCCTATACTGCCAGATTGAAAGGAGATAAACCTAAATCTCTTCAAGAATTAATTAGATTAACAGAAAGTTATAAAACAGGTAACTGTTCTTCTAAACAC
>WFWI01000073.1 GCA_015491205.1 Candidatus Microgenomates bacterium
TTGATAGACTACGATTTTTTATACTCGGGATCATCTTTACTATTTTCGTAAGCTTTCTAATTACCTCCTTTAAAGCATTGAAGAATCTTCCTACGCCAATGAATCTTAAAAATAAAAGATTCTCCTACTCCACCCACATCTATGACAGGTATGGGAGGTTGTTATATGAGGTATACAGGGAGGAGAACAGGACACCAGTGAAGTTAAAAGAACTACCTGAATACGTCAAATGGGCCACAATTGCAATTGAGGATAAAGACTTTTACAAACACAAGGGAGTTTCTCCCATAGGAGGGATTTTGAGAGCAATAAAGGATACGATTTTAACAGGAAAACTTCAAGGAGGATCAACAATAACCCAACAGCTTATCAAAACTGCACTTTTATCTCCTGAAAGAACAATAAGAAGAAAAGTTAAAGAGATAATTCTGGCTTTGTGGGCTGAAAAACTATACTCTAAAGATGAGATTCTGGAGATGTATCTTAACTACATCCCTTATGGAGGTGCTGCCTATGGTATACAGGAGGCCTCAAGACTTTACTTTGGAAAAAATGCTAAAGATCTAACACTTCCTGAAGCTGCTCTCCTCTCAGGCCTACCTAAAGCTCCTTCCCTCTACTCCCCCTACCTTAACCCTAAGGCTGCCTTAAACAGAAGAAATGAGGTCCTAAAAAAAATGTATGAGCTTGGCTTTATCTCAAAACAAGAATATGAGAAAGCTAAAAATACTCCCTTGAATGTCAAACCTCCTAAAACTCCTATCAAAGCCCCTCATTTTGTCTTTTATGTTAAAAAACTCCTGGAGGAAAAATATGGTAAAGAAATGGTTGAGGAAGGAGGTTTAAGAGTATATACAACCCTTGACCTTGATCTTCAACAAAAAGCTGAACAAATTGTTAAACAAGAAATAGACAAAATCAAAAACCTTAATGTTACCAATGCTGCCCTTCTTGTCACCCGTCCTCCAACAGGTGAGATTCTTGCTATGGTAGGTTCCTATGACTTTTTTGCCACCCCCTCAGGTGCTTTCAATGTCACCACCGCCCTAAGACAACCTGGCTCGGCTATTAAACCTTTGCTTTACTCTCTTGCTCTTAAAAAAGGCTTTACTGCAGCCACGATTATAGATGATTCGCCAGTCGTTTTTAAAGTTCCAGGATCCCAACCTTATAAACCAGTAAATTACGACGGTAAATTCCGTGGGAAAATTCCATTGCGCTATGCCTTTGCCAACTCTTACAATATACCAGCGGTAAAAGTTTTAAACAACATCGGAATAAAAGACTTTGTCAAACACGCAAGAAAAATGGGAATAACAACTTGGGAAGAAAAAAAACCCTATGGTTTATCAATAGCTCTTGGAGCAGCTGAAGTAAGAATGATCGATCTTGCTGTAGCTTACGGCACTCTAGCTAACCTAGGTTATAAAGTTGAACTTAATCCAATCTTAAAAATTGAAACTATAGACGGGCAAACAATCTATCAAAGAGAAACTAGAAAAAAACGGGTAATCTCCCCTGAAATTGCCTACATAATCTCTGACATAATCTCAGATAATTTTGCGCGATCTTGGGCCTTTGGAGCAAATTCCCAACTTAACATCCCTGGCTTCAAAGTAGCTGTAAAAACAGGTACTTCTAATGAAAAAAGGGATAACTGGACTGTAGGTTATACGCCGGAGTATTTGGTTGCAGCTTGGGTGGGAAACAACGATTTTTCTCCCATGAATAGAAGGCTTACATCTGGAATAACTGGTGCAGCGCCTATTTGGAGAAGAATAATGCTAGAGATCTTAGAAAACTATCAGAAAGAAAATATATGGTTCAAAAAACCAGAAAATGTAGTCGAAATTCCCTGCTATTTTGGGAAAAAAGAGTTGTTTATAAAAGGCACAGAAAAAAATCAATGCAAACAGCCAATATTAAACAGTCCTACTCCTTCCCCTTAATTTGGCAGCTTTTTATCAACATAAAGAAATGCGGGTGGTAAAGTTTTACTTGCTTTTGAGCTTTTTTTGACAAGTAAAGTCTCCTTCCAGACTTCATCCAAATGCTCTACAAAAACAAATTTTATGTCTTTCAATACATATTTTGGTATATCTTCAAGATCTTTCTTATTTTCCTTTGGCATAATCACCTTTTTAATCCCTGCCCTATGAGCTGCTATAACCTTTTCTTTAACTCCTCCAATCTCCAAAACTCTACCTCGCAAAGTTATCTCACCTGTCATTCCCACATCTCGTCTGACTGGAACTTTTGTCAAAGCTGAAAGCATTGCTACAGTTATAGCAATTCCAGCTGAGGGACCATCTTTTGGCACAGCTCCCTCAGGTACATGAACATGAATATCAACATCAGAGAAAAAGTCTTTTTTCAACCCAAAAATATCCCAACGAGCCCTAATATAGCTTAATGCCGCCTGACACGATTCTTTCATTACATCGCCAAGCTGACCAGTGAGAGTCAAATTTCCTTTTCCCGGCATAACTGCTACCTCAATAAAAAGGATATCACCTCCAACCTGTGTCCAAGCCAAGCCTGTGGAAATACCAATACTATCATTTCCTTCTATTACTTGGCTAGAGTACTTGTAAGGACCTAAATACTTGTGAAGATCTCTTACAGAAATATTAACTTTTTTTATCTTTTTCTCTACTATCTCGCGCGCAACCTTTCTCATAACAGTTGCTACCTGCCTTTCCAACTCTCTTACACCAGCCTCCCTTGTATAACGCCTTATTATTGTCTGGACTGCTTTATCGGTAAGTTTCACATTATAATCATCGAGCGCATGAGAAGAAACTTGCTTTGGTATAAGATGACGCTTGGCAATATGAAACTTTTCATCCTCCGTATACCCTGGGAAGTGGATTATCTCAAGCCTATCAAGCAGAGCAGGTGGAATTGTATCTAAAATATTAGCAGTTGTAATAAAAAGAACATCAGATAAATCAAAAGGCACATCAAGGTAATGGTCTACAAAACTATGATTTTGCTCAGGATCTAAAGCTTCAAGAAGGGCAGCTGATGGATCACCTCTATAATCACGGCCTATTTTGTCAATCTCATCAAGCATAAAAACTGGATTTTTAGTCCCTGCTTCTTTTATTCCCTGAATAATCCTTCCTGGCAAGGCTCCTACATAGGTTCTTCTGTGTCCTCTAATTTCAGCCTCATCTCTTACTCCTCCCAAAGACATTTTCACAAATTCTCTTCCCAAAGCCCGTGCAATAGACCTTCCCAGTGAGGTCTTACCTACCCCTGGAGGACCAACAAAACAGAGAATTGTTGGTTGATAATCCTTACCTTTTTTAACCTCTTTCCTCTCTTCCTTTTGTTTTTTCTCCTTTTCTTTCTTTAACTTCATTACAGCGATATATTCAAGGATTCTTTCCTTTATCTTTTTTAATCCATAATGATCTTCATCCAAAACCTTCTTTGCACGCTTTATATCAACCCTTACATCATCCTTTTTATTCCAAGGCAGCTCAACCAACCAATCAAGATAGGTCCTTATATAAGAAGCCTCAGGATTATAAGGAGACATTTTTGCAAGTCTGTTTAGCTCCTTTAAAGCCTTTTTCTCCACATCCTTTGGCATCTTTGCTCTTTTAATCTTTGCTTTATACTCTTCTATCTCCCTCCCGCCTCCAGCTTCTCCAAGCTGTTCTTCAATTATCCTCTTTTTTTCTCTAAGAAATGATTCTCTTACTCCTCTTTCAAATTTCCTCCTTGTTTTCTCAGAGATTTCGTGTTCAAGTTCTAAAAATTCTATTTCTCGATTTAAAAACTCTACTTCTTTTTTTAGTCTCTCCTTTAGGCTATCTATCTCCAGAAGCTGTTGTCTCTCCTGAGGTTTTAAATCAAGTACCATTGCTACATTGAAAGAAAAGCTTAAAGGAGAAGATATGTTTAGAACATTTATCAAAAAGTTAAAGTCTATTACCTTACCTAAATTAATAGCTCTTTTAAGATTGTTGGAAATAAGCCTTATAAGAGCTTCTATTTCTTTATCTACTTCAATCTTATCCTCCAATTCCTCATATTCAACCATAAAAAACGGCTCAGTAGCCACATATGATTTAATCTTTATTTTTTTCTCCCCTTTTACTAAAACATGAAGCTCTCCTCTCTCACCCTTTAGCTTTTTTACAATTTTAGCTAAAACTCCCACTTTATGTAAATCATCCGGTTTTGGATCATCCACTTCTGGATTTTTCTGCATTACTAAAATTAATCTGCTTGCTTCTTGATCTTCTAAATACTCCAAAGCTTTAACACTTTTTTCTCTTCCAAAGATTAAAGCATTTTCAGTATAAGGAAACACAATCCCATCTCTTAAGGCAACAAGTGGTAAAATAGGTTGTTTTTTAGGGCCGTTTAATAATCCCATAGTATTTAGCAGTTTATCATATAGACTGCTAATTGTCAACTGATTATTCAAACACCTCCAACAGCCTGCTTAGATTGCCAATTCTTTCTCTTTCTACCAAAGTCTTTTTCTCTAGCTGAGGCAACTGCTCAGAGTAAGTTGGCCTTGAAACTTTATAAATCACACCTAAAGGGTACCTTTCCTCCTCCCTAGATCTTAACACAAGTTCTATAGCTTTCTTCTTATCAGGTGTAGGAAAATCTTCTTTCAATTTAAAAACTCTCTCGCGATAATAGTTATAAGTATTTACTTTATCAAAAGTAACACAAGGCTGCAACACATTAAGCAGTGAAAAACCTTTGTGCTCTACTGCCTGCTTTATAAGCGAAATAAGATGAGGTACATCCCCAGCAAAACCCTGCGCAACGAAGCTTGCTCCTTGTACTATTGCAACCTCCAATGCTTTAAAAGGTTCTTCTATTATCCCCTGAGGAGTTGATTTTGATTTTTTGCCTTTTTCAGAGGTTGGAGAAACTTGCCCAGTTGTCAATCCATAAACCCTGTTGTCATGCACAATCACCGTAATATCAAAGTTTCCTCTGCAAGCATGCACAAAGTGGTTCCCTCCCTCTCCATAACAATCTCCATCACCCAAAACACAAACCACAGGAAATTTATGATTGGCAAGCTTTATTCCTATAGCATTAGCTATTCCTCTGCCGTGCAAAGCATGCATTGCATAGGCGTTTAAAAAATCATTCATGTTGCCAGAGCAACCTATGCCAAAAACAACAAACACTGAGGAAGGATTAAACCCAAGCTGCACAAAAGCAGATTTTATAGCCACTCCAATACTCCAATCTCCACAACCAGGACACCAAGTTGGTGTATATCCAGAAAACTCCTGAATACTGCTCATAAAAGACTTTTTAAACTTTCAACTATCTCCTCTGCATAAAATGGCCTTCCATCATATTTTAATATCTTTTTTACAAAGGAAAAACCTAATCCTTCAATAATGCTTCCAAATTGTCCAAAACTATTGTTCTCTAACAAAACAAGCTTATCTTTTGCTGGCTCTAATAATTTCTTAACCTTTTCTCTATCCAAGGGCCAAATATGAGTAAAATGCACATAAGCAAAATTATCTAGTTTCTCAAGTGCGTCCAAGGCTGGACCTTTTGTTGATCCCCAACCAACAACAACGTATTTTGCTTTTTTCAAATCACCATAAACTTTTGGAAGTCTAAAATGATTCTGCAAATATGTCTCTATTTTTCTGTTTCTCTTGTTCACCTGCTCTACTCTGGGAGCTGCCTCCTCTGTTGTATGAGAGTCCTCTAAATGTTCATAAGAGTTTGCTTGATAAAAATAACCTGGCTCACCTGGCAAAAGCCTAGGAGAAATCCCATCTTCTGTTACCTTGTATCGCAAATACTTGTCCTTAACTTGGTCTGCAGTAATAAGTTTTCCTCTGTCTATCTCTATCGAATCTAAAATTTTTTCAACCTTAGTTTTCTCAACAGAAATAAAAGACTCTGATAAAAACTTATCAGAAATAACTATTACAGGCGTCTGATATATATCAGCCAAATTAAAAGCCTCAGGCACAAGCTCTAACATCTCCTCTATATCCCCTGGTGCCAAAACTATCTTCATAAACTCACCATGTCCTGCATTTATTGCAAAAAGAAGATCTCCTTGCTCTGTCCAGGTGGGCATACCAGTTGCAGGCCCTGGCCTTTGCGCTAATAGAACAACTATTGGAATCTCAGCCACTCCTGCATAAGAAAGCGTCTCAACCATTAAAGCAAACCCTCCGCCTGAGGTGCCAACTGCAGATCTTACTCCAGCAAAACTTGCTCCCAAAGCCTCGTTTATCACCCCTATCTCATCCTCAGCATGTCGCACGATCATCCCTGTATCCTTTTGCCAAGCTGCCAGAGTAGACAAAACAGAAGAGGACGGAGTCATTGGATAGGCTGCATAAAACCTGCAATCAGCTGCCACAGCTGACAATGAAAATCCCTCATTCCCTGTCATCACCAATTTCCCACCGCTCTTGTTTAGAATTTCGGATTTAGGATTTAGAATTTGTTTAGAGTTTAGGATTTCGAATTTAGAGCTTCCAACTTTAAACCCTCTCTTAGCGTACTCAAAATTCTTCTCCACTACTTCCTTTCCCTTCTTCTCAAAAAAATCCACTAAAAGCTTTTTTACATCTTCCAAATCTCCTCCCAAATATCCAATAACCGCTCCTAAATAAATTGAATTGGAAAAAAGGATTGAATCGCCTCCCTCCTTTAAAAAATTTTTTACTGGCACCTCTACCTTTGCAAAATTTTCCTTAACCTCAAACTCCTCTGGATCGTAAAAAACTACTGCGCCCTTTGCTAATCTCCCCTTGTGTTTTTCAAAAGTCTCCCTGTTAAGGCAAATTAAAAAATCAACCTTCCACTTGCTTGAATGAATTTTTTCAGTTGAAACCCTTACCTCATAGGTATTGTGGCCGCCACGGATAAGGGAAGGGTATTCAACATAACCAAAAACCTCATAGCCTTGCCGAGCAAAATATTTGCCCAAAGCAAGACCTGTAGTCATTATCCCCAAACCTGCTTCTCCGCCAATTTTGATCAAAAAATCATTCATATTATTTTGGGAAAATGCGGTTGCCTTTTTCATCCTCAATTATAATTGCAGCAACTGGGCAGGCTTTAGCAGATTCAATGATAGTCTCCCTATCCTCTTCTGTAACTGTTTCCAAAATCACAGCTTTAGCCTCTGAATCCAAAACAAAAGTTTTTGGAGCTACTGCCACACAGGTTGCTGCTCCAATACAAAGGTCCCTATCAACCCAAATTTTCAAACCGTTTACAACAACCGGTCCTGAAGGATTTTTTTCATCGTAAAGTTTATAATTGTCTTGCATAGTAGCTTTATTAAACTTATAATCCATTTTTAATTGCCTTTTGTATTGCTTCCAACGGCAAAAGAGCGCATTTTAACCTATTTGGTCCCAAGGGGATTCTCAACAATTTTAACATAAAATTTTTGTCGAGAGAAAGTATTTCCTCCTTTTTTTTGCCTTTTAATTCTTCAGTCAAGATAGAAGCAGAGGCTTGTGAAATCACACAACCCTTTCCTTCAAAATTAATCTTTGAAACCTTCTCACCTTCAAACTTTACATACACTTTAACCTCATCTCCACACAAAGGATTGGAAAGTTTAACAGAAGAATCAGCTCCCTCCATTTTTCCAAAATTGCGGGGGTTTTGGTAGTGATTGAGGATGTACTCGCGATATAGATCCATCATAAAAAACGTAAAGCGCAAAGCGCAAAAGTCAAAACCACAACTTAAAACTCAAAACTTTTTAGCTTTACGCTGTAGTTTTGCGCTTTTCGCTTTGCCTTTTGCGCTTTTGTCATCCTAATACTTTCTCCACTCTCCTTAACCCTTCAATCAACTTTTCCACATCTTCTTTATCATTATAAATATAAAAGCTTGCGCGCGTGGTGGCTTCAACTTTCAAAGCCTGGTGAAGTGGCATAGCGCAATGGTGCCCAGCGCGAACTGCAATATTAAGGCTATCCAAGATTTGAGCAATATCATGAGGGTGGTAGCTCCCAAATTTAAAAGCTAAAACTCCTCCTCTCTCCTCCGCTTCTTCTGGTCCAAAAATGGTTATTTTTTCTCCAAACTCTTCCTTCAATCTTTCCAATGCATAAGAAATCAACTCCTTTTCATGCTCCCTGACTTTTTCCATTCCTAATTTTTCCAGATACTCTACCGCAGAAGCTAAGGCAATAACCTCTCCAATAGCAGGTGTTCCAGCTTCAAACTTGTATGGAGGCTCTTTAAAAACAGTCTCCTCAAGCCTTACTTCCCTTATCATCTCTCCTCCATATAAAAATGGAAAAGCCTGCTCCAAAAGCTCTCTTTTACCCCACAAAACTCCCACTCCAGTTGGGCCCAGCATTTTGTGAGAAGAAAATGCTAAAAAATCACAAGCCAGCTCTTTTACATCAACTTTAAGGTGGGGCACAGCCTGCGCGCCATCTATAATTACAATTGTATTAGGATTAGCTTTTTTAACCTGTTTTATAATCTTTTTTACAGGATTTATTGTTCCCAAAACATTTGAAACATAGGTTAGAGCAAAAATAGCAGTCCTTCTTGTTATCATTTCCGGTGAGAATAAAAGTCTTCCCTGCTTATCAATATTAATAATCTTAAGCCTTGCTCCATTTTCAAAAGCAAGCTGTTGCCAAGGCACAAAATTTGAGTGATGCTCCATTAAGCTAACAACGATTTCAGAGGATTTATCAACTATTTTTCTGCCAAGACTGTAGGCGACAAGATTTATTGCCTCAGTTGTGTTTCTTACAAAAATAACTTCTTCAGGTTTAGCTCCGATAAACTGGGCAATTTTTTCTCTTGTTTTTTCAAACTCTTCTGTAGCTTTTTCTGAAATCTTGTAAATTCCTCTGAAAACATTAGCGCTATATTGAGTGTAATACTCAACCAATTTATCTATAACCTGCCTTGGCTTTAAAGAAGTTGCAGTTGAGTCAAGATAAACAAGCTCAGGGTGTTTTTCAAAAATCGGAAAGTCTTTTTTTATTTTTTGTGAGTCAAACATTTTTAGAGCTTTATTTTTTCTAAGCTTTTATAAACCTCCTGTATTTCCTTTTCAACCTCTGGAAACAACTTTCCTCCACTTACCTCTTTTATTCTATCAAAAACCTCTTGAATAAACCCTTTAACAAGAAGCCTTTTTGCCTTTTTCTCCTCTATTCCCCTCATTTTCAAGTAAAGAAGCTGGTCTTTATCAATTCTACCTGTGGTTGAGCCATGAGTGCAAAAAACATCGTTTGCCAAAATCTCCAAAAAAGGCCTGGATTCAACAAAAACTTTTGGAGACAAAACCAAGTTTTGATTTTTCTGATAAGCATGTGATTTTTGAGCTCTTTTCTCAATTCTAATTAGCCCTTGATAAAAAAATTTCGACTCTTCCGCAAAAACTCCTTTTACTAATAAATCGCTTATAGAATCTCCCACCTTGTGGTGCTGAACAGTAGAAAGAGAAAAATCATCCTTTCCTCTTCCTACATAAACCCCAAAAACATAAGCTTCCACCCCCTTGCTTTCAATCTCCAACCTCACCTCTCCGGAAAAATTGAAAAGAAAAACGAAATATCTACCTGGAGAGGAAAAACGCAAAATTTCACTCTCCTTTTTGTCTTTTAAAATAAAGAGCTTAAAGCCTTTCATACCTTTTTAAAATGTCAAATTTCAAATGACAAATGTCAAATCAAATCCAAATTCCAAATGACAAAAAATTTTTGATATTTGATATTTGTCATTTGGCATTGATTTGACATTTGGATTTTGTCATTTGACATTCCGCACTCATCCCACACTTCCCTCCATCTCAACCTTAAGCAATCTATTAAGCTCTACCGCGTACTCCAAGGGCAGCTCCTTTGCCACAGGTTCAACAAAACCATTGACAAGCAGCCCTTCTGCATCTTCCTTCTTTATCCCACGGCTTGCAAGATAGAAAAGTTTTTCCTCACCAATCCGCTCAACCGTTGCCTCGTGCTGAACCTCAACTTCTGACTCCTTAATTTTCATATAAGGATAAGTATCAGAACGTGAATCTTCATCTAAAATCAAAGCATCACAAGAGACAAAAACAGAGGAGTTTTTCGCACCTGGCGCAACATGAACAAGGCCCCGATAAGATGTCCTTCCACCTGCCCGAGAGATAGATTTTGAAACAATTCTTGAGGAAGTGTTAGGTGCTAAATGAACCATCTTTGCTCCAGTATCCTGTACTTGCTCTCCACTTGCATATGCAATTGATAAAACTTCTCCTTTGGCACCTTTTCCAACTAAGATGCAGGAAGGATATTTCATAGTAATTTTACTACCTATATTACAATCCACCCACTCCATAACCGCATTTTCCTCAACCCGCGAACGCTTGGTAACAAGGTTGTATACATTATGAGACCAGTTTTGAACTGTTGTATACCTCACCCTTGCCCCTTTTTTCACAAAAATCTCTACTACTGCAGCATGAAGAGAGTCTGTAGTATAAATTGGTGCGGTGCAATTGTGAACAGCAAAACCTTTTACTAAATAGGAATTATTTCCTTCAACCTCTAAATTAAAAACAACATCGTTATAATCCTCTACTTCAATCTTTTTGATTGGCACCAAGAAATAATCTTTAGTTTCCCTTACCTCAGACCAACGCTTATCCAAAGTGAAGGAAATTATATATTGGTCTTTTCTCCTGATTTTCCTTCCTGAAATCAAATCTTCTCCTCCCTTCCTTACCTGAATGCTTGCAAATATACCCATTCTTGCTAAAATCTCCTGAATCTGCCAGGCTAAAGATATTGAAGCTGTTGAAACTCTATACAGCTTGCTTTCATAAGGCTTTTTAATGCATAAATTACCGTCACCTTTAAAATAAGCCCAGAAAAGTTTTTCCAATTTTTCTACCGAAGAATGCATGACTTTTAAAGAAAGCCTCTTTTTATCTGCATATCTTCCTGCATTTTCCACTAAAAACTCATAAAGCTCTTTTGAGTAAACCGTTACTATTCTTTCATTTTTTGCCTTATTCTCATAATGTATAGCCCTTTTTCCTGTCAATTTTTCTATTAAATAACTTATTCTTTCAGCTAATTCCTTCTCTTCAATTCCAAGCGAAAACCGAACTATATACTGCCTTAGGCTTTTGTGATAACTACAGCTTCCTTCGGCTAAATAATAGCCTAAAAGCTCGTATTCATCTTCGCTAAACTCTTCAGAAGGTAAAACCGGCTTAACCTTAGGATACACAAGAAAATCTCCTTTTTCCAATTTTGAAACAGGGACAAATTCTGGCTTTGCCTCTTTAAGCTTTTTTGTATCAACTTCTGGAAGCCAGTTATTGCGAGGTTTTCTTTTAACCAAAACTTTCTTTCTTTTAACCACCAAAACTGGGTGCTCTTCTGTTAAAGAAAACTTGTTGAAAGGCGAAATTGGATGAATAGTATAAAGTCTTCCTTTGTATCTGCGCGTCATTATTTTAGAAACTTTTGATAAATTGCCATTGTGAGTAACAACAAAATCCCCTGGTTTTATAAGCTCCACTCTTTCCAACCTATCTCCCATAACGACCTGTTCACCTGCTGGCAAACATCCCTCAGTATAATGCACATAAGCTCCTTCTTCAGCAATAATAAGCGTTCTTTCAAACTGACCAAAGTTTTGGGCATTGATTCTAAAATAAGCCTGGAGGGGCATTGGCACTTTAACGCCAGCTGGCACATAAACAAAAGATCCTCCTGACCAAACAGCAGAGTTTAAAGCAGCAAATTTATTATCCTGAGGTGGAACCAATTTTCCAAAATACTTTTTAACAATTTCTGGATATTTTCTTACTGCTGTATCCATATCGCAAAATATAACCCCAGGCTTCTCTATTTCCTTTTTCATATTCTCATATACAACCTCAGAATCAAACTGCGCAGATACTCCAGCCAAGAAATTCCTCTCAGCCTCAGGCACGCCTATCTTGTCATAAGTCTCCTTTATCTCAGGCGGAAGCTCTTCCCAACTCTTAACTTGATTTGAGGCAGGTTTGGCATAGTAGGTTATTGAGTCAAAATCTATCTCAGACAAATCCGGCCCCCAAGTAGGCATAGGCTTTGAAAGGAAAATTTCAAGCGACTTTAATCTAAACTCTCTCATCCAATGGGGCTCTCCCTTAAGCTCGCTTATCTTTTCAACTACCTGCTTGTTCAACCCTTTATCAGCTTTATAAACATACTTGGCAGGTACTGAAAAACCGTATCTGTAATCAAATACTAAATCCTGAGCCATATTTTCATATCAAGATATAACTGAATAACCCTGTTCTTCAATAAGGTGAGCCAAGTCTCCTCCGCCCACCTTGGCTATCCTTCCATCCACAAGCACAACGGTTTTGTCCGGCTCAACATATTTTAAAATTCTGCTGTAGTGGGTAATCAAAATTATTGTTCTTCCTTTTTTAAACTTCTGTATAAACTTTCCGATTCTCGACAAAGCATCTACATCAACTCCTGTGTCTATCTCATCAAAAATAACAAGTTCAGGCGATAAAACTGCTGCCTGCAAAAGCTCAAGTTTTTTTCTTTCACCTCCTGATGCACCCTCATTAAGTGAGCGTTTAATAAGCTCCTCTCTTATATCAAGCTCCTTAGCTATTTTCTCAACTTTTTTCTGAAGTTCCAGAGGGTCTACTTCTCCCTCCAAAGCCACTCTTAAAAGCTGGACAACATTTACTCCTGAAAGCTGTAAAGGAGATTGAAAAGATAAAAATATTCCTTTTTTCGCTCTTTTTTCTGGATCCTCCTCTGTAATATCCTCACCCTTAAAAATTATTTTACCTTCCTCCACCTCATAACCAGGATGACCTGCTATAGAATAAGCCAAAGTAGACTTTCCTGAGCCATTTGGCCCCATAACAGCATAAACTTTATCTTTTTCAAACTCAAAATCAATTCCTTTTAAAATTAGCTTTGAATCAGCTGTTACTTTAAGACTTTCAAGTTTAAGCATAAGCTTTTAAAGCATCAGATAACTTATATTTTGTAAATTC
>WFWI01000074.1 GCA_015491205.1 Candidatus Microgenomates bacterium
GAAAGAAAGAGTATAATACTTCCCTCCAAAAAACGAACCTCCTGCAAAATAGGGCATAACAAACTTTACTACAAGAACAAAATACAAAAAAGCTATGCCTGCCAAAGCAAGATAAACCTTTTTTCTCGAGCGCCAAAAAGCCCAGACAAAAACCAAAAAAACAACCGCAATTACATTTTCTTTTGTCAAAGTCCCTAAAAACAAAAGCCCAAGCGCTTTAAAGCTTAGCCTAAAATTTTCCTTTAAGAGATAATAAACACCTCCCAAAAGCAGGGTGGGGGATAGGACTACAGCATGAAAATCAAAAAGGTTGGCAAAATGAAGGGGGTAAAAGGAAAGGTAAAGTGTAGCAAAAAGCATTGCCAAAACCTCTTTTTTCAAAACAAGCTTTGCAATTTTGTAAACAAAAACTGCTCCTAAAGCTACTATAAGGCTTTGCAAAACAAGCAGAGTCTCAGGCCCACGCCAGATAAAATAAAAAGGAGAAAGAAGAGCCAAAATTGGGTCAAAATGAATCGCCAAGCGAGAAGAATTAAATTGTTCTAAACCTCGCAGGTTGGATACAAAAGCCTGCGAGGTTGATACAATTTTGTGTGGATTAGTAAGCTCCAAAAAATTTCCTTTAAAAGTATTGTAAACCACCTGATGCATAATCCCAAGATCATAATAATGGCTGCCAAAAGAATAGAGACGAAAAATAGAGAGAAAAGAAAAAATGAAAGAGTAGGCGAGTATCAAAAAAGCTAAGATTAACATATTTCTTAAAAACTCAAAACTCAAAGCTCAAATGTCAAATCCACATCTTAAAACTCAAAACTAAAGATATAAGTTTTGAGTTGTGGTTTTGAGTTTTGACATTTTAGTTTTGAGTTTTTTATTTGTTTCCCGAATGATACTTTTCATGTATCTCCTTCAACCTCACATTTGTAACATGAGTATAAATTTGAGTTGTGGAAATATTCTTGTGGCCCAAAATTTCCTGTACAGAGCGCAAATCAGCGCCGTGTGATAGCAAATCTGTTGCTAAAGAATGACGCAGAACATGAGGACCAATTCTAAAAGGAATCCCTGCTTTTTTGCGATACTTGTCAACCAAGCGCTCAATTGAGCGGACTGACAATCTATAACGATCAACAGCGAGACCTGACTCTTTTGGCTTTGGCCCGCTATAGCGGATAAAAAGGGGAATATAAGGGTCATCGCGCGCATCCAAATATTTTTTCAGCCAATACTTTGCCCGCTTTGAAAGAAAAACAACCCTTGCCCTTCCTCCTTTTCCAATCACCCCAAACTCTCCTGTCTGTAAATTCACCTGATCGCGATTTAAAGACACAAGCTCAGAAACACGAAGGCCAGTAGAGAATAAAACTTCCAAAATCGCCCTGTCTCTAAGTCCAATAATATTTGAAGTATCCACAGCATTAAAAAGCCTTTCCAATTCTTCAGGCAACAAAAATTTTATTCTTCTGTCCCTTACTTTTCCAAGCTCAATTTGCTCAGGGGAGAGAACTTCAAAGCCTTTTTTGCGAAGATAACGGAAAAAAGCCCGAAGGGCAACTAAAAAATAATTCTGTGTCTGCCTCTTTATCGGGCCCTTCACTGGATTTTTATACTGGTGAGAAAGAAAAAGCCGAAACCTCCTTATCGTCTCCTCATCAACTTCCTCAACACTTATCCCAACTTCTTCGTTATCTTCAGCTTTTAGCTTTACGCTGTGGTTTTGCGCTTTTCGCTTTTCGCTTTTCGCTTTTTTTAGCCATTCCACAAAAAAATTCAAATAATAAGAATACATCCTCACCGTCCCCGGAGATAGATTTTTATCCAACTCACAATACTCTAAAAACCTCCCCACAGCCTCCTTTATTTCCATATTTTATATTTAACGACATTTGGGGAGAATTGACAAGAGAAAAAGTGTATGATAGTATACGACACTTATGGCAGAACATCCTCAATATAGGGAAATACAAAGCTCACCAGAGTGGCTAACAAATGGTGTAATGGATCCAAATTTAACAGTAGCTTTTGCCCTAAAACAACAAAATTTAAGATTAACCCCTGAAAAGCTTATTGCAATAACAGATCCTCCAACTTCGATAGGAATATTTCTTGATCCTACACAAATCCAAAATTACGCTCAAAATTTATCACGATATAAAGAAGAAATCGGTAAATATTTAATAGAAAATTCTTCGAGGATTCCTCCCTTTGCAATAGTTTTTCCAACGTATAAAGAAGAAGAAAACATAGGTCCAACTTTGCGAAATCTTGTAGAAGCTTTACCCGAGAATATACTCCCAAGAGAGTTAATAGTAGTAGATTCTTCTTCTCCTGATAGAACTCTTATCAAAGCTATAGAAACTACCGATTCATCAAATTTCCCTCCTGGACTTAATCAAAAAACTACAATTATAGAAGACACAAGATTAGCCTCTCTTTTAAGAATTGATCCACACAAGACTAAAATAAAACCTGGTAAAGGAACAAATTATCGGCTAGGAACTATTTTTGCCCTTTACAATAACCTAGAACTCCTACAAGAAAACGGCTGGATATGGATTGTTGATACAGATGCACAGTATCCACCTTATCTTTATTGGAATATGTTTCTTGCGATGATACATCTACATCAAAACGAAGAAATTGGGATGATTAGAGCTAATCTTTTGAGACTTACAAAAAGAGGAAAGCCAGAAGGACCGTGGAAACAAGGAGGAAGGGTAACAAGAGAAATACGAAGATGGGTTATAGAAGAGCTATTACCCACAGTATCTAATGAAAAGAGAAGACAGATACTCCAACAATTTGCCCAACTTCATCAACCTCTTACTGGCTTTTACGGAATAAGAGCTCAAGCTTTAGCACAAATGAATCTGCCTTATAATTATGCCCTTGAAACTTCTGCTAACCTCCAAATCCTTAATCAAGGCTTGGAAATAGCCCATCCTTTTATGGGGATACACGCTCAAGAAGGTGCTTCTAATAAGACTTTATTTTCTCCAGGAGGAATGAAAACCCAAATAGAAACAGTCCTTAACCATTTCGCAACAACGGGCGAAACTTCACCTGAAAATGTCTTAGTATATCCTCCTCCTTTAGAAATATTAACTTCTCAAGGGTTAATCTAGTATAATTCTCTCCTATGAAACTCCTGATTATCTCCGACACGCATTTAATGCCAGAGTTTGAAAAGGAAAAATTTGAATTTTTGGCAAAGGTCCTTGAGGGAGCCGATAGGGTAGTGGTAAATGGAGATTTTTGGGATGGATATTTTTGGGATTTTGAAGATTTTGTAAACTCGCCTTGGAAAAAACTTTTTCCACTTTTAAAAAGAAAAGGTGCAATCTATATCACCGGCAACCACGATAGGGAATACCTTATCGACAAAAAACTTGCTAAAAAGCTATTTTGCAAAGAAGTATTGCTTGAATGGAGAATCAAACTTAATGGAAAAACTTATCACATAGAACATGGGCATAGAATCTTGCCTTTTTCTGATGTAAAGCTTAATTTAGATTTAAGAAACAAAGCTATAAGAAGCTTGCTTAAAACCGTAAAACTTGTTGAAAAAGCCCTTTTTAAAACTCCAGCAAGAAGGCTTTTAAAAGATTTTTACTACAAATCCAAAGCAGAGGAAATAAAAAGAAAAGTAAAGAAAAAAGATGGAGTTTTTTATATTTTCGGCCACGTGCACTACCCAACGCTTGATAAAGAAAAGGGGATAGCTACTTCAGGTTCTATAGAATACGGCGAAGCCTCATTTATAGAGATAACAAAAGCGGTGAAACTAAAGGAGGTAAAATATTTGAAAAATGTTTAAACTTGTCCTACCTAACTACTAGCTACTAACTACCAGCTACTATCTTTGTGCCCCGTACGGGATTCGAACCCGTGATCTCCACCTTGAAAGGGTGGCGTCCTAGGCCGCTAGACCAACGGGGCTTTTTTTGACAAAAAAATTATAACACAAATCAACCAATAAACCAAAACAAAAATCTTTAGATTTTATAAAATTCTGGAGCCATAACTCAACCCAAGTTTAACCTTCGAGGTTAAATTCGTGGCTTTGCAAAAGTCTGTTTGACTTTGAAAATAAAGTATATTATAATTGCATATACTAGATGAAATGCACTAGGG
>WFWI01000075.1 GCA_015491205.1 Candidatus Microgenomates bacterium
GGTTGGAGGGTTTATGGGTTTAATCGAAACAGACAGGTTTTGGAGAAGCTGAAGCAGGAGGGCATAGTGCCTTTGTATAGTTTGGAGGAAATCAAAGTTTTAAGAAGGCCTCGGATCGTTTGGCTTTCATTACCAGCAGGAGTTGTAAGAGATTTTATTTTTGAAAAGCCTGGGTTGGTCCAATTTTTGGACAAGGGAGATATTGTAATTGACGCAGGAAACTCTTTTTACAAGAATTCTGTAGAAATCTTTAAAAAATTATCAAAGCTTGGAATTGAGTTTCTTGATGTAGGCGTCTCTGGAGGGCCAAAAGGAGCAAGGGAGGGGCCTTGTCTTATGATTGGCGGGAAAAGGCAGGTTTTTGAAAAGCTTGAGAGGCTTTTTGCAGATTTGACTTCAGAAGAGAGTTATGAATATTTAGGACCGGCTGGAGCAGGCCATTTTGTTAAGATGATTCACAATGGCATAGAGTACGGCATGATGCAGGCAATAGCAGAAGGATTTACTGTTTTGAAAAAGGCAAAGTATAAGCTTGACCTTAAAAAAATAGCAAAGCTTTACAATCACGGAAGCGTGATTCAATCAAGGCTTGTTGGCTGGCTGGCAAGCGCTTTTGAGATTTATGGGGAGGATTTAAAAGAAGTTTCTGGAAAAGTAAAACACACAGGTGAGGGAGAATGGACAGTGAAAACTGCCAAAGAGATGGGATTGAGAACCAGGGTCATAGAGTATGCCTTAAAGTTTAGAATAGAATCGGAAAAAGACCCAAGCTATACAGGAAGAATTCTTACCGCGTTGAGAAACCAGTTCGGAGGACACCCAATTAAGTGAATGACTAATTTCTAATTGACCTAATTTCTAAATAATGACCAATAACCAATCACCAATGACCAAACCCGCCTAAAACGGCGGGAGGGCAAATTCCAAATCCCAAGCACCAAATTCCAAACAAATTCTAATTACCAAATGACCAAAATGTTTGGTAATAATGCTATTTTACAGAGCCACACAAGGCTCTGCGTTTAACCTTCGAGGTAAAAGCTGGCTTGTTATGCAAAATAGCTTTCCTGTCTTGTTATATATGCTCAAAACTCACCTATTTGACATTTCACAACCGCGGTGGCAAAATGTCAAAAAAGCTCTTTTTGGGTTGTTAGAATAGGAAATATGGTTTTAAGCTTTTGTTGACAGGGGGTGAAATTTTGTGCTAAAATAGGCGTATGCTTCAGACAGTAAGCGTTGCCTTGCCTAAAAAATTGGTGGCTCGGATTGATGAAAAAGTAAAGGAAGGAGGCTATGCCTCCAGAGCTGAGTTTGTGCGGGCAGTTCTGCGTAAATTATTAATTTTTGAATCCGCTGAAGAGGTTAATCTCTCTCCTGAGGCTGTTAGAAGGTATAACAGGATGATAGATGAAATAGAAAAGGGGAAGAATATTTATAAAGCTGAAAGCCTTGAGGATTTCTTTGAGCAATTGAGCAAATGAGGATAATTTATACCGCAACTTTCAAAAAGCATTTAAAAAAGAGAATCTTGCATAGGCGCAAGCTTTACCAGAAGTTTAAAAAAAGGGTAGAGCTTTTTATTAATTCTCCTGACGATCCTTCTTTACGAGATCATAAATTAAAAGGGGCAAAGAAGGGGTTGCGAGCTTTTTCCATAACAGGTGATATTAGAGTTGTGTATTATAAAGAAGGAGAGTGCATTTACTTTTTGGATATAGGAACTCATACACAGGTTTATTAAATAGGGTATTGCCACGTGCCAGGTTTAATCCCGCGAAGCTGGACAGGTCCCGTGAAGCGAAATAGGCTCTTCGGGGATAAACATATTAAAAAATGTCATTTTACGGAGCCATACAAGGCTCTGGGTTTAACCTTCAAGGTTAAATGCGGGGCGTTATGGCGCGCTGGAAAATGCGATTTTTGGCATTTCTCGTTCGAAAAAATTTGCGTCTGTTAGTTTTAAAATATCACTTGAAAGTTTTTTCAAATGATGTTAAGGTTAATTTATGAAGCGGAAAGAGAGGAAGCATTTGAATTTTCGCTGTATTGGGCCTAATGTTGATGAAGAGAAAATTCTTGCTTTGCAAAAGGAGCTTGAAGGGAATGATTTTTTGAAGGTTGCAAGGCTTTTAAAAATTATTTGTGGTTCTTCGCGCTTTAAGATTCTTTATCTTTTATCCAAGGAGAAGGAGCTTTGTGTTTGTGATTTGGCGGATATTTTACAAACAACTGTTTCAAGCGTTTCCCACCAGCTAAAAGTTTTGAAGGAGTTTGGAATCTTAAAGCAAAGGCGGGAGGCAAAAACTGTTTTTTATAGCTTAAAGCCTGAGTGGAAATATAAGTTGGAAAAACTTTTTTATGAAGGAGTATGATTTGATAATCATTGGGGGTGGAGCAGGTGGGTTTGCTTCTGCTATAAAAGCAGATGAGCTTGGGTTGAAAACTTTGATGATAAACGATGGCCTACCTCTTGGAGGCACTTGTGTAAATGTTGGCTGTGTGCCTTCAAAAACCTTGATTTACAGGGCAAAACTTGTTCACACTGTAAAGAAAAAGTTTCCGGGAATAAAGCCCTCTTTGGACGAGCTTGATTTTTCAAAGGTGATTCAGGAGGAGCTGGAGCTTGTTGATAAGATGCGGAAGGAAAAGTATGAGAAGGTTTTATCCTCCCTTGAAAATGTTGATTTTGTAAAAGGCTATGCTCGATTTGTTTCAGAAAATATAGTTGAGGTTGGGGGCGAGCGGTTTAAAGGAAAGAAATTTGTGATTGCGGTAGGCTCGAGAGCGCGCGTGCCAGAGGTAGAGGGGTTAAAGGAGGTTGGTTTTTTAACCCATATTTCAGCTTTATCTTTAAAAAGGCTTCCCAAAAGCATGATTGTTTTGGGCGCTGGCCCTGTTGGTTTGGAGCTTGGGCAGGCTTTTTCTCGCTTTGGGTGCAAGGTGACAATCCTTCACAGAAGCGAGAGGCCTTTAAAGTTTGCGGATGCTTTTTTGGTAAACAGGCTGATTAAGATTTTGGAGGAGGAGGGGATAAGAATAATTCTTTCGGCAAAAGCAAAGCGGGTTGAGGTAAAGGGAGAGGAGAAGGTTGTGTATTTTGAGAATTCAGGTGTGCACCCCGGGGGTGTACGTATGTACACCCCGGGGTGCACAATAGCGCTTCAGCAGAGGAAATTCTGGTTGCGGTTGGAAAAGTGCCAAACACAAAAGGCCTTGGCCTTGAAAAGGCAGGAGTTAAGACAGATGGGCAAGGAAGGATAATTGTGGACAAATTTTTGCAAACCTCAAATTCCAATATCTATGCAGTGGGAGATTGCGCAAAGCTTCCTTTAAGGCTTGAGACAACTGCTGGAAGGGAGGGAACTTTGGCGGTTGAGAATGCTTTTGAAAACCGCAAAGAATTTATTGAGTACTCAGCAGTGCCTTATACTGTTTTTACTGATCCTGAGCTTGCAGGAGTGGGGCTGACAGAGGAGGAGCAGGCAAAAAAATATGGAGCCTGCTCTTGCAGAGTTCTTGACTTTAAAAACCTTCCAAAGGCAGGCATTGAAAAAAGAATAGAAGGCTATGCCCGGGTAGTTGTCCACCCGCAAACTGAAAAGGTTGAAGGTTTCCACATTTTGTCAGAAAGAGCAAGCGAGCTTATTTTCCCAGCAAGCATTTTTGTTAAAAAAGGTTTTAGCGTAAAGGAAGTAGCAGAGGCTATTCCAATCTTCCCCTCATACAGCGAGGTTTTTAAATATTTGGCCTTAAGCTTTTACAAGGATGTTTCAAAGCTGAGCTGTTGTGTGTAGATTCCTAACCCCGCAGGTTGACGAAGAAACCTGCGGGGTTTGTATAAAGGTTTTTAACCAGAGCTTAACCCGCCGTCTTAGGCGGGAGGTTTCTTAATCAACCTGCGAGGTTTTGTCAATTATAAAATTATAAGTTGATAAATAAATTATGTTTAAAATTACTTTTAAAAAATCAACTTTGCTTTTAGTTTTTAGTCTTCTTGTGCTTCTTGCAGGAGGAGTAATGTTTTTAAAGTCCCGAAAGACCCTTCCTGTAGGAACAAAGCCTGTGGTAGGCCAGCTTGCGCCTGAGGCAGTTTTTACTGATATAAACGGCAGAAGGCTAAAACTTTCCCAGTTTAAAGGTAAAAAGATTATGCTTTGGTTTTTAGCAACCTGGTGTCCAAGCTGTAGCGCAGGAGCAAACTACCTTTCAAAAGAGAATGATAAGCTCTCCAACCTTCAAATCATTGCCTTGCAGACCTATGGCAATGCTGGTTTTCCAGGAATTAAAATTGGAGAGTTTATGAAAAAATATGCGCCTCAGGTTTTGGAATTTGACAACTGGCTTTGGGGAGAGGCAAGCGAGCAGGCAACAAAAACCTACAACCCGCAAAACCTACCTGATATCTATTATCTTATTGACGAGAAGGGAATTATCAGGGTTGTAAGCTCAGCGCCAGCTGGCACGTTAAAAACAATTATAGACTTTAGCAATGGGAAATTTAACGTACGCTAAGGATTCATTAAAGCGAGTTTTAAAAGGGGGAAGGCAAAAGGTTTTGGTTGTCGTTTCATTCTTAGTATTCTTAACTCTTTATTCCTTTGTTCTTCCAGCAGCTTATACAGGAGGAAGGGTTGGTATTGTGTCTTTAAAGCTTTTAAATTTAAAGCTTTTTTTATTTGCTTTTTCTTATGCGGTTGTTTTGTCCCTTTTTGTTGCAGTACAGGCTTATAGC
>WFWI01000076.1 GCA_015491205.1 Candidatus Microgenomates bacterium
AACTTACAGAATACCTTATCTTCTACAACCTCGAAAGACCCCATCAGGCCCTAAATTATATGTCCCCTATTCAGTGGTATAATCAAAATCATAAGTTGATGAGCCTGTTACCTATGTACCCGACTTATACATAATATTGACAAATCTCCCTTTTTTTGGTATTAATTTAAAAGAGCATTACTACTCGTCGGTGGCCCAGCCGAGCGGTAGTGATGCTCTCTCTTTTTTACGCCTTTTTTTAAAGCTGCATCGACTTTATCCCCTCCAATAAACCTAGATCCTTTAATTTTAAAACATCTCGCGCAAATCTATAAGACTCTTTTCTCTTATTTGCAATAATCCCTTTCATTTTTATCCTATCTTGCCTACTACTCCTCGTTGTTGAAAAAATAACTTTCCACATCTTATTTTATAGCTTAACCATAAATCACTCGATTGTCAAGTCCTATATTAGGATATAACATATGCTATAGGATAATCCTATAGAAATCTTCTTTTTTTGGAGCTCTCTGTAAGCCCGTCTATTATTGTGGATTTCTTGTGGAAATTCGGAAGGGTTTTTTTAGAGCTTTTCGAGTATAATATTCAAATAAATGCGAAAAATTAAAGTTCTATCTTACAATTTGCTCTTTAATAAAGCTCTTAATCACCTTATATATATCCTTAAAAATTATTCTCCGGATCTAGTAGGCCTTCAAGAAATCTATCTTGATGAAGAAGTTATTAAAACTCTTGAAAAGTTGCAATACAAGATAGGAGCAAGAGCGATTTCTTTTACAAAATTTGGAAAAAAATACAGCATCCTAACCCTTTACAAAACCACACACCTAGCCCTATCAAAGTTTAACTATTTAAATCTCCCACGCAATATTTATGAAAAAGCTCTTTATTTTTTAAAAAAGTCGCCTTTTCCTAGAAGTTTTACTACCTCTTATTTTTCTACAACTAGTACAAACCTTCTTCACCTTAATGTCCATCTTTCACCTTGGTCTACAGATGGAGGCAAAGTAAAACAAATAAAAATGCTTTTTGATTCGGTTAAAAATGCTACTTTGCCTACAATTATAACAGGCGATTTTAACTTCCCTTATGGTAGACGCAGATTTGAGTACCTCTTAAAACAGTACAACCTTAAAGAAGCCACCGCTAATTTAACCTTTACACAAGAAGCAAAGCTCTTAAGACTAATACCAATAAGGTTAAAACTCGACTATATTTTATACAGAAATCTTAAACATATCAAAACTCAAAGATTACCTAAAAACAGCTCTGATCATTATCCAATTTTGACAGAATTTGAATTATGAAGACTTCTATCGTAATCCCAGCGTATAATGAAGAGTCTTATCTTCCAGACTGCCTGAGCAACCTCTTGTCACAAAAAGAAAAGCCATATGAAATAATTGTAGTAGACAATGCTTCAAAGGATAAAACCTCTCAAATTGCCAAAAAATTCGGAGTCAAAGTCGTTTTGGAAAAAAGACAAGGCACTTCTTTTGCTAGAAACAAAGGCTTCAATATTGCAAAAGGAGAAATTATTGCAAGGGTGGATGCTGATACAAAACCACCAAGAGATTGGCTGTTTAATATTAAAAGACACCTTAAATCAAACCCAAAAACCTTTGCTCTAACTGGCCCAATTATCTTTTACGATCTACCTTTCAAGACCACACTTTTTTCAAAAGCCTATCTTAAAGCAAGTAAACTTATCTCAGGCTTTTATTACCTTTTGGGTCCAAATATGGTCTTAAAAAAAGATGCTTGGGAGAAAGTAAAGGATGAAGTGTGTCTTGATGACTCAAAAGTACACGAGGATATTGATCTTTCAATTCACCTTGCAAAAAAAGGTATAGAAATTGCCTACGATCCTAAAATTATCAACTATATTTCCGGCAGGAGAATAAAATACAAACCCTGGTCGTTCTTTATCGAATACCCTATAAGGTGGATAAAAACGCTAAGAGAACACAGGTAAGAAATTTCAAAATCCAAATTTCAAATGACAAAAGGATAAGAGTTAGAAGGTGAGAAGGTTGAAAGGTTGGAAGGTTAAAAAGTTAAAAGGTTAGAAGATTGGAAGGTTAAAAGGGGAGAAGAATTGTTTATTTAGAATTTGAAATTTGACATTTGTCATTTGAATTTGATTTGCCATTTGAAAATTGGAATTTTTTACTTAGTTTTTCGCTTTTAGCTTTTACTTTTTCGCTTTTTAGCCATTAGGTCAACTAGAAATTAGTCATTTCTATAGCTTTTCCTTTTTACTTTTTCCCTTTACCTTCCTATACATTTCCCTTATCTCAACAACAGTTGTTACCTCCTCTGGCCTTTTGTCGTCTCTGAACCTCACAAGTCGGGGGAACCTAAGCGCAAAACCCGGCACATCAACTTCCAAGGCTGCTCCGGTCTTGCTTGGTTTTAATTTTCTTCCAGCAGTGTGAACTGGAGAACGAGTTATCTCATCAGCCAATATCTCAACCACAATTGCAGGCTTTACCCAGACATCAACCTTCATGTTTTTGTCAACATCATAAAGAGCTGGCTTTGTTTTTGTTTTAAACTGATCGCAACGCTTCTTCATCTCCCTCCATTCCTCGTCTGTCAAACCCGTGCCGATTTTTGCTACAGTAACAAACTTGTCACTTTTGTTGTCGTAAACCCCGACCAAAAAAGCTCCAATTCCAAAACCAGCCCTTTTTCCCTTGCCAAGATCATACCCCATAACCAAGCAATCTATTGTATCTTCAAGCTTTGAAGAGTAGCTGCGCTTGTACTTTATCCAATTCCACTCCCTCACTCCTGGCTTGTATACTCCTTCCTTTCTCTTTGCCATAATACCCTCCAGTCCTTTTGATACCGCATCTTCAAAATAAAGCTCGATTTCCTCTGGGTCTGAAGTAATAATCTCTGGTGCAAGAAGAACTGTATCTTTGAAAATATCACCGGTTAATTTAAATAGCTTCTCAAGCTTTCTTCTTCTTTCTATAAAAGGCTTTTCTAAATAACTCTCTCCTTTAAAAAGCAATAGCTCAAAGGCAAAAAGCTTTAAAGGAAGCTCCTTTACCATTTTTTCAATGTCGTATTTTCTTTTTCTTTGCACCGTTTCCTGGAAAGGCAGAAAGCTTCCTGAGTGAGGATCAAAACCTATTGCCTCTCCTTCAAAAATAGCCTCCTTTACTGTTATCTCCTTTTTTACTCCCTCTACGATATCAGGATACATAAAGGTAACATCCTCCAAGTTTCGCGAGAAAAGCTTTACCTGCCCATTTTTGTAATGCACCTGAAGCCTAAAACCATCATATTTTGGCTCAATTATGCACTCGCCAAGCTTTTCAACTATCTCTTTAGCAGAGGAAAGCCTTTCTGCTCGCATCATAATAATGGGTGTGAACACCTCTGGTTTAATCCTCTCTATCGCTTTTAAATCGCCCTTTTTTGCAAGGTAGGCAATTTTTCCCAAATCTGGGTAAACATGATAAGCTTTTTCAAAAATAGGCCGCAAACTTTTGTCGCCTTTTAAGAACCAAGATAGTGCATCCAAAATTGTCATATCAGAAAAGCCAAGCCTTAGTTTTCCTAAAACTATCCGCACAAGATATTTGCAAGATAAAGGATCAAGCGCTTGGATAAGGGAGGAAAGAAGATTTATCTTAAAACTCATTGCTCCCTCGCCTTCTGCCTTAGAAAGTTTGACAAGATCTTCATAAACCTCAATAATTTCAGGATCTTTTGGAGCCCACAGAAGCTGCTGTCGTCCTTTCTCTTTAAACTCTTGCAAAACCTCTCCCAAATCCCCAACTTCTTTAAAACGTTTTACAAAAATGCTTCTGTCGACGCTTAACGCTTGTATTGTGCTTGAGATAACAGACTTTTCTGCCAATCCAAGCTCTCGCGGGTCGTAAAGCGGCCCAAGCCTGCCGGTTAAAAGATAAATGGCTTTATCAACCTCTTCCTCGCTCAATTTTTTAAAAAGCTCAGCTAAAGTTTCAGTAATAACCAATCTTGAACTCTCCTTTTCTATTTTAGAAAAATACTCTGCCAATCTTGAAAACTTCATACTAACCTTATGACAATATTGTTAAGACCGTTAAGACAAAAACTAGCTCGTTTTCCGCTTCGAACCTGCGGGGTTAGAAGTGGAGTGTCCCCACAGTCTACTCCGAACCCCGCAGGTTCGAAATGGAAGTTTACTCAGCTAAAACATAACGGGCTGATTTTGTCTTTCCCATTTTTTTCAGCACTCCTTTTTCTATTAAATCTTTAATATCTCTTAGCACTGTATCTTCCGATAAGTCTGGAAAAAGCTGAGCAAACATTTTGTTTTGAAGGTAACCCACTTCCTGAATATGCTCCAGAATCTTAATCTGACGCTCTGTCAAAAATATCTGCTTTCCACCAAACTTGCGCTTAAGCTTTACGTCGCGAGAAAGTTTCAAAACCTTGTTCTTTATCCTTTCAAACTCCACAGCTGCACCATAGGTAAAATACTCAAGCCAAGGAGTTAAATCTCCCTTTCCTGCCTGCTTTAAGCTTTCATAATAAGCCACGGCATCTCTATCATAATACTCTTCCAAAGAAAAAAACCGCCTTATATCATAGCCTCCCAAAAAAAGAATAAGGGTCGCCAAAACGCGCGCAACCCTGCCGTTCCCATCAATAAAAGGGTGAATTCTAACCAATTCATAATGGGCAATTCCAGCTTTGAGCACCGGGTGAATTTCATTTGAAGAAGTATGATTTAACCAGTAAACAAACTCGCGCATTAAAAAAGGCACCTCAAGAGGATCAGGAGGTCTGAAAACCACCTCACCAGTTAAAATATCACGCACAACCACCCTCTTGTCCCTGTATTCTCCTGTCTGCTCTTCAGGTAAAATTTTGTGTACTAAGATCCTGTGAAGCTTTTTAATAAGTTGCTCAGTGATTTTTTCAATTTTCCTTTTTGCCTCCTCATCAATATATTCAAGCACTCTACGGTAATTGATAATCTCTTGAATATCACGCGGTCGGGCGACAACCTTTTGCCCCTTTAATATATCCTCAGCCTCAGTTTTTGAAAGAGGATTTCCTTCCAAGTGGGTTCCGTGATGGACTGCCCTTACTATAGCTTCCTCTTTAAACTTTTTTTCCCACAAAGGCAAAAGAGGGGCATTTTTTAAAACTTCCTCTGCAGCCTCAATTTTTCCAATGTTAATAAGAATCTGATTGGTAATTCTGTATTGTGGAGTGTACATAAATATAATATTATAAGTTAAAAGTTAAAAGTGCAAAGTTAAAAGTTTAATCCAAGGTTAAAAATTGCGAAGAAATTCAGAGCTTTAAACTTTGAACTATTTTTTTCTACTTTCCAAACCTCCTTTCCCTTTTCGCAAACTCGAGGATCGCTTTCTCAAATTCGTCCGCTGTAAAGTCAGGGAAATAAAGGTCAGAAAAGTAAAGTTCTGAATACTCGCTCTGCCAAAGCATAAAGCCTGAAAAACGTTTTTCTTTTCCTGTTCTTATTATAAGATCAGGATCAGGCATATAGTAGGTGTCCAAATATTGGGAAAACACTTCTTTTGAAACCTCCCTTAAGCCTTCCTGGAGAATGCTGTTTATTGCTCGCAAAATCTCATCTCTTCCTCCATAATTTAAGGCTAGAGTAAAATAATATCTCTCAAAATTTTTTGTCTTCTCCTTGGCCTCTTTAATCTTCCCTTGTACATCAACCGGAAGCTCGCCAATCCTGCCGATCACATTAAACCTTACTTTGTCTTTTATAAATTCAGGAAGATTTCTATCAACAAGCTGCTTAAACATTTTGAATAAGAAATCTAGCTCAGGCTTTGACCTTTTCTTGAGATTTTCAGTAGAAAGCCCCCAGATCGTCATGTATTTTATCCCAATCTCACGGGCCTTTCTTAAAATTTCAGGCATTCTTTTTTCTGCAGCCACGCGGTGACCTTCCGAAGGATTCAGGCCCCTCTCTCTGGCCCAGCGCCTGTTTCCATCAGGAATTACTGCTACATGAACCGGAATCTTTTTACCTGACATAAGCCCTATTATACTTTGTAGCCTTGATTTTAAAAATCATTTTTAATAAACTTGAAGATATGAAGCTACTTGCCTTAAGCTTATCAGACCCAAACATAAACCCAACAGCAAGGATAAGCTCTATAAATAAAATCTTCTCTGTGCTCTTAAACTTAGCCTTAGGAATAGGCGCAGTGATATTTCTTTTTTACGCAATCTACGGGGGGTATCTTTGGATTACCTCAGGAGGCGATGCTGAAAAGATAAAAAAAGCCTGGAATAATTTTACCTTTTCCGTGCTTGGCCTTATTCTTATTTTTGCCAGCCTTTTGATAACAAAGCTTATCGGTTATATATTTAAATTAGAATTTCCTTTTTAAAAATGCTGAAATTCTTGGCGCAAACATCTGACATATGGGGAGAGATAACTCCACCTTCCAATGCAAAGGCTTTATCTGAAGATCCAATATTGGGCCTTGGTAAGCTTATAACTTTTGGAATAAATGCCTTTATCCTTGTATCTGGCTTTGCCCTTCTAATTTATCTTTTATGGGGAGCTTTTGAATACATAACTTCAGGAGGAGAATCAGAGAGAATTAATAAAGCGCGAGATAAAATGGTCCATGCAGTAATTGGAATAATCGTTGTTTTTTTAGCCTTAGTAATTTACGGCTACGTGGCTGGTGATATGCTGGGGGTTATAAAAAGGGACCCTTCAACTGGCCAGTGGATTATAAATATTCCTAGGATAGAATGAATCTTTATGAGATTATCCTGGTACCGACGCTTTTCCCTTTTAAGACCCTCAGAAGATTGTTTTCCTTGTAAGAAAAGCCTATTATATTTATCTCTATCCCCTTCTCAGCTAAAAAGCACGCTTCCTTTACCTTGTGTCTCATCCCTCCTGTAATATCTTTTGCCTCAGCAGCCCAAAGATCTTTTTCAATCTTTTCAAATTCTGGCGCTTTAATCTTTCCAATCACATCCCCAGAGCTTGACAAAACACCGGGGTAGTTGCCAATATGAATCACTCTCTCAACTTTATATTTCTTTTCTAAGGCCTTAAGCACCAAGGCCTTAAAAATCTTTTCTGTTGAAACAATGGAAAAGTTGTAAGCTTCATCTGGCACCACATCCCCAAAAACTAACGGAATTACCCCAAGTTTTAAAACAGAAAAGATCGGTTCAGAATTTACTTTTACAACTTCTCCCTTTGAAGCTGTAATAAAACTTGCAGGAGAAAACTGAAAAGAAGAAACTTCTTCCTCTTGTAAATAAGTTGCAAAATGAGTGTTCAACTCAACTACTTTTCTGTGAATAAACCCAGCGGCAAAAAGCTTTTCCTCTCCTATCTTTCCTTTAAAATTATACTCCACAGCTGGTAAATGCCCAAATGAACCAGCTCCATTGCCCAAAACAAAAGCGATTTCAGGGAAAGCTTGTCTTACCTGTTTAAACTGCCTAGCAAGCTCTTTTAAATCCTGGGTGTTTAACTCGTATTTTTTATCTTTTGGAGCCAACAACCCTCCTCCAACTTTTACAAAAACCACCCTCATAAAACCCTTGCTCCAGGCGCTGAACTGTTAACAATTATTTCCTTTACATAAGGCGCTTTTTTAAAGTGCTTAAAAATTTTATCCTTAAACTCCCTAACTGTTATCACATGTACGTTTTCCCCTGCATCAATTGTAAAATAACCTAAAATCCCTTGCTTTCGAAGCGACAGAAGCTCTCTTATAACCTCCAAAGTTGCACCTGACCAGTAAAAAAGAGGCTCCTTTTGGCTCATCATTATTGAATGCAAACTAACTGCCTCCTTTTCCAAAATCTCTCCAAACCTTTCCAAATCGCGCCTCAAAAACGCTTGCTTTATTTCCTTCAGAGCTCTTTCAAGCCACTCGAGCCTGTGCTTAAAAAAAGGGCTTGTTAATGCACCTTTATGGCCTGATTGGGAAGTAACCCGCTTTTTTTCATAATTTACAATCAAAACCAAATCATAGATATCCCAAAAAGAGGACTCTGCAATGCTTTCTGCAAAAGAGCTTTCAGAATCTTCTCCTTTGTGCCACCAAACAAAACCATCTGGCACAGAGCGACAAGCTGAGCCTGAGCCTGAGAGCCGGGCTAAAATTGATAATTGCCTTTTGTCAAGTTCTTTCCCAAAAGCCTTTGCAAAAGCCAAAGCAAGAGCTGAGAAAAAGGCAGCTGAAGAAGCAATCCCAGCTTGCCTTGGGAAAGTCATAGAGCTTTTGATTAAAAAACCAAAGTCTTCCTTTACATTTAAAAACTCTTTTGCTCGCAAATAAAATTTTTTAACCTTTTCCAAAGGTTTGCCTTTATCCTCAACAAACTCTTCTGACTTATAGTCTTTAATAAAAAGCCTTTGAACTCCAGGCTCTTTTTTTTCAAGCTCAACTATAACATAGCAATTTGAAAGGTTCATTGAAAAGCTGTCATTAAAAGGCAAAACTAAATCCGCATCCCTTTGACCCCAGTATTTTATAAAAGCAATGTTTGCTGGAGATTTTACTTTTATTTTCATTTTTCCTCCAAAAGCCCTTTATCGTCAAATTTGAATTTGAAATACGAAAATCCAGTTTTTTCTAAAACCTCCTTTCCCTTGCCTTTCAAGTCTACATATAAGACAAACCCAACAGGCCCTTTCTCTCCACCTGCGCCTGTGATTTTAAAAACGCCTGATTCTTTTAAAGGTAAAAGTTTTTTTAAAGCAAATTTTGAAACAACACCAAGCTCTTCCAAAAGCTCCTCATTTCTCTTAACTGCCTTAGCAAAAAAATTAAGGTCTTCCTTTACAATTGCTACCACCATTTGTTTTGTAACCCTTTCGACTTCTGAAAAAATCAGTCGAGTTTCCTTTGGTTTTTCATTTAAAAGCCTGCCTACTTTTTCAACCATCTCTCGAGTACTTTCAACAGGCTTTCCTGTATCAACAAGATAAAGCTTATTTTCAATGTTTTTTGGAATTTTAAAGTTCAACCTTGAAATTACTTTTAAAAACTCAAATTCGCGTCTATAAAAAATAAGCCCGCCAAAACAGCTTGCGCTATTGTCAATCCCAGAAGGCCTGCCATGAAAGTGCTTTTCAACTCTGTAAGCCAAGTTGTTTACAACCTCCTTTGAAAAATTTTTGCCAGTTAAAAACTTCAAAAAGCTTGCAACTGAGGCAACTGAAAAGGAGGCTGAAGAGCCTAAACCTCTGCCAATTGGAATTTGAGAGTCAATTTTTACTCTGTAGGATTGCTTTTTAAAAGGAATTTTGTTCTTCCTTAAATACTCCTCCACAACCTTTTCAACCACATTCAAATTTTCCAAACTTTCTCCCTCACCTTTTAAAATCGTCGTCTTCAATCTTAAATCCAAGCTTGAAACCAAAGCAGGCTTTCCATAAACAACAGCGTGCTCGCCTGACAAAATAACCTTTGCTGGAGCAGAAAAGCTAACTTTCATAAAATTAAACCAAAACAAACTTCACCCCATAAACTACCAATTCTCCTTTTTTTGGCCGAAAGACTCTTCGTAAAACTGCTTTTACTTTTGCACCAAGTTCTGGAGTATAACCTTCAGAAAGTTGAGCCATCATCCTCTCGCCCTTGTTGTTTTCAGCCAAAACAACATAATAAGGGGTCTGGCCTGAAAATCTCTTCCCTGCTACATTAATTTTTGTAAACGAAATTATTCTTCCCTCCCAACCTAACTTCTCCCTCACAACCTTCTGCCTGCGCCAGATTTTTACAGCGGATTTTGTGCTTTTCATCTTTTCAAAATTGTCACAACTGATAGTCCGCCTGAACCTGCTGTGTTTTGTGCCAAGCCAACTTTTACCCCCTCAACTTGCCTTCCTTCTGCTTTGCCAGACAACTGCAAAAATATTTCTCCAATCTGCTTTACTCCTGTTGCTCCAACTGGGTGACCCGCTGATTTTAAACCACCAGATGTGTTAACAACTGGCCTTTGAGAAAAAGGATTCTCCAAATCAAACGCCTTTGCTTTTTCCCCTCCCTCTCCTTTTCTCCAAAACCCCAAAGCCTCCATCACCAAAATTTCTGCAATTGAAAAGCAGTCGTGAACTTCAGCAACTTCTATATCCTGCGCCTCAACCCCGGCGCTTTCAAAAGCCTTTTCTCCTGCTTTTTTAACTGCCAGCATCTCATCCAAATTTTTCCTTTTTAAAAGTGAAATTGTATCTGTCGCTGTCTCGCAACTTGCAACTTGAACTTTTGTCCTTTCAATTGAAAGAATTATTGCTGAAGCTCCATCTGAAATTGGAGAGCTGTCCAAAATTTTCAAAGGCTCTGCAATATAAGGAGAGCTTAAAACCTGCTCAAGGGTAATCTTTTTTTGAAAATGTGCCTTTGGATTTAAAGAGCCAAAAAAATGGTTTTTTACTGAGATATAAGCTAAGTTTTCCTCAGTGTAGCCATATTTCTCAAGATAGAACCGAGCCATTAAAGCATAAGCTCCAGGGAAAGTAAGGCCAGCGAGCTGTTCCTCTCCTGACAAAGCTGAAGCTAAAGCAGAAGTCACATCCTCTGTGCAAAAATCAGTCATCTTCTCAACTCCCAAAACAAGCACATTTCTCCCCTTGCCAGCTTTTGAAAATTGGAGAGCATTGTAAAAGGCAACTCCTCCTGAAGCACAAGCAGCTTCAAACCGAAAAATTGGAATCCCTGAGTTTTCCAAAATCTCATTGATTTTTGCAGACAAAAGAAGATTCTCATCCAAAACTCCAGCCAGCATATTGCCAACAAAAATCGCAGAAATATCCTTAAGCTTAAGGCCTGTTTCTTTTAAAACACCTCTTATTGCCTCCTCAATCAAGTCAGAAAGCGATTTTTCCCAAAGCTCACCAAATTTTGTCGTGTAATAGCCTTTGACAAAAACTTTCATATCGCTTCAATAAACTGCAAATATTTTTCATAAGAAATATAAATTTTATTTTCTAAAGCGGGTGATACTTTTGGCCGGAAAATATCGATAAGTGGCCCAACTTTAAAGATAAAAGCATCAGAGCCGGCTCCAGAGCCATAGGAGACAAAAAAGATTAGATCTCCTCTTTTTGCTTTTTCCAACACTGCAGTCAATCCCAAAAGGGCTGACGCAGAATAACAGTTGCCAATTTTTTTAACAATTAAGGAGTCTCTGACTTGGTCAAAGGAAAAGCCTAAAAGTTTTCCCGCGCGCACTGGAAACTTGTAATTTGGCATATGAAAAACAGCAAATTTAAAGTCTTGCGGCTTTAAGCCTGTTTTTTTAAGGATTAGTTTTCCTGCAGATAAAACGTGTTTAAAATAAGCAGGCTCTCCAGTAAACCTGCCAAAATGGGAAGGGAATTTTTCTTCCGCTCCTCTCCAAAAATCAGGCGTGTCTGAAGAAAAAGAGGTGTAGCTTAAAACTTCAAGCAAAAGCTCTTTTTGTTTTGCAACCAAAAGGGCCACTGCTCCTGAGCCTGCAGTAAACTCAAGCGCATCCCGCGGCCTTCCCAAGGCTTTATCCGAAGCAACAACTAAAGCTTTACTGCTTGAGGACTTCACAAAATCTAAGGCAGAAATCAAAGTACCTGTCCCAGCCTTACAAGCAAACTGAGTATCATAAGCATTATACTCACCTTCAATTCCCACATATTCAGCAAGGATTGTGGAGGTTGGATTCACAGCATAAACCGGCGACTCTGACCCAAAGAAAATTCGGGTCACCCGCCGTTTTAGGCGGGAATCAACCCTTTCAAACAAACTTCGAGCTGCCTCAACCCCCATCGTCAAACTATCCTCATCCCAGCAAGCAACAGATTTCTCCTCAACTCCAACAGGCGCCTGCTTACCCCAAACCTTCTCAATTTCAGAAAGTTTTATCCTGAAAGGCGGAACATAAAACCCAACCCCCTCAATCCCTATTTTCATAGATAAACTCTGAGTCGAGGGTGAGGAAGGGAATCATTTTTGTATATGAAGCTTGGTTGACTTGATATAACAATTTGTTTATCTCCGGCTTCGTAGATATTGCAGAAAGAACCCTGGCTTAATAACTAAAATTCCCAATTCATTTTTAATTCTTTCAACTCTATAGTGTTTACTGTTAAACGTAAGCAAAAACCTTACCCTTAATATATCTGCGGCAGCAATGATATGAGCATCTTCTAAGTCATTAACGAATTCTGCGTATTTATTTACAATCTTCTCTTTTTTACCGACTGATTGAAGAAGCTTAAAATTCTTAAAAATTTTTGTAATAGAACTTTCAGGAATTGATAGACGAAGTGCAACATCCTTTACCTCTTCTACAACTCCTTTTGAGATGAATTTATCAATCTCTGGATTATTAATAACCTCATAAGAAGCTCCTTTAGAAGAAAGAACAGCAGAAATCACTACATCAGAATCTAAAAAGACTTTAATTTTTGCCATAGTTTTTTACGCGCAGATCTTAAAAGAGGTCTAACCTTTTTTAAATTTTCCTCATCAATTCTCTGTTTCTCTAATAAGTCTTCATCTAAACCTGTAAAAACAAAAGACAAAGAGACCGGTGAAATCCTATAAACCCTTCCAAATTTTTTTGCAATAATCTCTCCTCTTTGTATCAACTCATAAACAGTATTTTTACTTACCTGCAAGATTTCTGCTACTTGTTCTGGAGTGAGTGCTTTTTGAACAAACATAATTAAATGTTATCAAAATAGACTATATGTGTCAATAATTATTGAAATGCAATCTAAGGAAATTCAAAAAGACAAAGTCTAAATTGCACATCAGGAGTGTAATTTGAGACCTCATATCAATCAATTCAAAAAAATGCAAAAATTGTTTCTCTCCGGAGCCTCGCCATGCTCCAGGTTTAACCTCGAAGGTTAAATTTGGACTGTTATGGCACACCGGAGAAGCATAAAATCGCAAACTTTAAAGATTTTCAAAAATTAAAATTCTCGCTCCATAAGAGTTTTTGTTAGAATAAAAACTATGACCCCATACATTTTTCTCACCTCCTCTATAGACGAAGTTGCAAATAAAGTTTACAAGATTACCTCCACTATACTGCAAACTCTGAAACCAAAATTACTTTTTATTACAACTGCAGCAGAAGCAGAAAAAGATAAGTCTTATGTTGAAATTGACCACAAGGCTCTTATTGCAGCCGGTTTTCAAGTCTATGACTTCACTTTAACCAATAAAAGCCCTCAAGAGATAGAAAAAGCTATAAAAGAAAACGCAATTATCCATCTAAATGGAGGAAACTCTTTTTACTTAATGCAACAGATTAAAATTTCAGGCTTCGACAAGCTAATAAAGCATTATCTTAAAAAAGGCAAAATTTATAGCGGCTCGAGCGCAGGCTCAATAGTGGTAGGCCCAACCCTTGAACTTGCCAAATATTACGATGACCCAAAGAAAGCCCCAAAACTTAAAAGCTTTAAAGGATTAGGGCTTGTTAATTTTGTTGTTTATCCCCACTGGGGAAACAACTATTTCAAAAAAGACTTTATGAGAAAAGAAAATTTAGAACTTTTTTACAATTTCAAAGGAAAAATAATTTTGCTCCGTGATAATCAGTTTATAGAAACAGACGGAAAGATAGTAAAACTCCATCAAATTAACTACTGAGAATCAAAAAGTATTAAACTACTCCCCCAAATGCGCGTGGTCGTTGAAGATGCGAAGGACCCAGGAGTTTTTTCCATAAAGAGACTCTTTATAATACTCCAGCACAGTTATGCCTGTATTATCAACTCTTGTGGACAACCAAAATCTTTTCAAAACTTCTCCTGAAAAACTCTCTTTAAAAATAGCCTTTAAAATAATAACCCTTAAAAACAAACCATGGGTGACTATCGCAATCCTTCTCTCTTTTCTTGAAAGCAAATATTCAAGCGCTTTTTTTGCTCGCTCATTTAGCTCATCAAAACTCTCTCCATCTTGGAATTTTAACCCTGAAGAATAAAGAGTTCTTTCCCACTCTTTTAAAACCTTAGAAACACCTTCATCATCTATCTTTTTTCCAAAAAGACAAGATGGCTTTTTCACCTCTTGAAACAACTCCACTACCTCATAATCTCTCCCAATCATACGCTTTATAACCTCTGCTGTTTGAAGCGCTCTTTTAAGATTGCTGATTAGCAAAACCTCAAACTCAAGGTTTTTAAGCCTCTGTGCAAGAAACTCAGCCTGTTTTACTCCTTTCAAGGACAAAGGACTATCCGGAGGCTGAAAAATATTTTCCTTATTTCCTTCACTCTCTCCGTGCCTCAAAAGATAAACAATTTTATCAGGCTCTGGTTTCATAAGGATATTATACATCCACCCAATTAAATGAAAGATCAAAAATCACCTTTGTTCAATTGTTTAATCAATTGAACAAAAATACTAAATCCCCAACCAAACTCCATCCCAGACTTTTAAAAATATTAAAGTAATAACAACTCCTGTTAATACGGCAAGAAATAAAGCATAAAAGTAATAATGGGGCTTAAACTTTTGAGAAATCTTACGAAGGGCAAGACACCACAACAAAAATCCTATTATCCACAAAAGAGTGTATATCAAAAGTCCACCATCCACTCCCACTTCACTTATATTTCCTGAGCTTAAAAAAAGAAAGATAATTTTGATCCCTGCAGCAAAAAATAACAAAGATAAATATAAAACCAGAAAAAAGCTCAAAAGCCCTAATAACAAAGACTTCTCCACAACAACATTTACTCCCAAAAAGAAGACTAACTCTGCGATTAAAAAACTCGAAAGAAGTATGATTATCTGCCTCTCATTTAACTTATGTCTTAGATTAAATCTCTCCACTAAGTTTATATTATCATATCTCAACCT
>WFWI01000077.1 GCA_015491205.1 Candidatus Microgenomates bacterium
ACAAAAGGCCCCTTTGCCCTAAAATAAAAAATCAATAAGTTTAAAAGAAATAGTGCTGTAAGGCTTGTACCCACAAGGCCTAAAAAACCTAATAAAGAACCAAAGACAAAATACCACCGTGGCTTCATCTTAACCTTTCCTTCCCTAATAAGGTTCATAACTCTCTCCTCAAAGTCTATGGTTTCACCTTTTTTCTTTGGCATATTTTTTTAAGTAAACTTTTAGCTCGCCTTAAGCGCGTTGCCACTGTTTTTTCAGGAATCCGCAAAATCTCGCTTATCTGATTATAAGATTTCCCATCCAGATAATACAAAACCAGCGGCTCCTTGTAAATAACTGGCATATTCTCCAAACACGCTTGTAAATTCTCTTCCAACTCCCTTTTGGCTACCTCATCTTGCATATCCTCCTCGCTCTTAAAGTCAAAATCTTTATCCATTTTTATCCACTTTTTTTCCCTTTTTAACAAATTAGCTGCTTCGTTGTGGACTATTCTGTAAATCCAACTTGAAAATTTTCGCTTTGTGTTAAACCCGTGCAGGTTTATATAAGCTTTAATAAAAGCTTCTTGCACAACATCAGCTGCCTGCTCTCTGTCAAGCAAAAGATACTGCGCATATCGCAAAAGCCTGTCTTTATATCGCTTTATAATCTCCGCATAAAACTCTTTATCCTTGCTTCTTACAAGCTCCACTAATTGCTCATCTGTCAAACTTTTGTAATCCTTCATGAAATTTTTTATGAATAAACTGGTGCCCTCCCGAAAAACTTCGGGAGGGCAAAAATTCATCTTTGCCAACCCATACCATCCATTTCTGGCCTGAACATTCTCATCATACCAAAACCTCTCATCTCATTTACCTGTTCTCCCCCATTTTCTTCTTGCATCATTCTCTCCATATGCTCATGCATTTCATCAAACATAGGAAAATCACCTCTTCTGTTAAATCTCATTGCTCTAATTGGGGACTCTTTTCTTTCTCCATTGTAACCTTTTCGCTCAAAACCATTCATTCTCTCCTGAATTGTATTTTGATAATTAGCATTTCTTGGTGCCCTTCTATCTCCTCCATGAGCTAGAGCTATTTGGGAAGCAAGAACTGCTCCAGCTGCTGCTACAGCTATAAAAGCTGCAACTGTGCTCTTTTTCATACTTTTTCACCCCCTTTCTCAATCTGAATTTATAACCTTCTACCCTTAATACAATTTCACCCCCAATTTTCTTTCACTAATTTTAAAAAACCACAGAAGCCCCTTCCTTCAGCGCTGTGTTATAATAAGGGCAATGAAAGAAGGAACTGTTCTGATAATTGGCAGGCCAAATGTTGGGAAGTCTACCTTCCTAAATAACCTTATTGGCCAAAAGGTGGCTATCACCTCACCCAAGCCCCAGACTACCCGTTTTCCAATAAGGGCGGTGTACAAGGACCAGCGCGGCAATATAATCTTTGTTGACACTCCTGGAGTTTTTGGAAAAGCAGAGGATCTGCTCTCGCGCCAAATAAACAAAAAAACTTTGGAGTCAATTCAGGAAGATATTGACCTTGTGCTTTATATGGTAGATCACACCAGACGCAGGGATTTTGAGGAAGCAAAAGTTTTAGGGATAGTAAGAAAAATTGAAAAACCAAAAATACTGGTTATCAACAAAATTGACAAAACAACGCCCTCTTATCTTGCCCAGTACAAATTTCTGGAGAAGGAATTTGATAGGGTGCATATGATCTCAGCTTTAAAAGGGAAGCATATAAAACCTTTAATTGACGATATTTTCAAGTTTTTGCCTGAGAAAAAAGGTGAATCTGAGGTTGATTTTCACGAAAAACCCACTCCAATTTTAAATATTGACAGCAAGACCTATGTGGCAGAGCTTATTCGCGAAAAACTATTTCTTTTAACCCGCGATGAAGTGCCTTATACTGTAAATGTTGAGGTGGAAGAAATTACACCTCGTTCAGAGAATTTAACCTATGTTAAAGCAAAAATTATTACGACAGCTGACCGGTACAAAAAGATGCTTATTGGAAAAGGAGGAAAGATGATAAAAGAAATAGGCAGGCTTGCAAGAAAAGAACTTGAGCTTATGTCTAACAAAAAATTCTATCTTGACCTTGAAGTAATAACAGACCCCCATTGGCAGGAGAGGATAGAATAAAAAATTTCAAATGTCAAAGCTCAAATGTCAAATCAAATCCAAATGACAAATTTCAAATGTGAAAAGCTTCACAAATCCTAAATAAATAATCTTTCCAACTTTCTAACCTTCCAACCTTAATATTTTCCAATTTTTAACTTTTGTCATTTGGATTTTGTCATTGACTTGTCATTTGTCATTTGAAATTTGACATTCTCTAACCTTTCTATGCACTCTTCCCTCCCCAATATCTCCATTGACTCATTTAAGGGAGGAGTTATTTTCTGGCCGGTTATAGCAACGCGCAGGACCATAAAAAATTTGGAGCGGGAAACGTTATTCTTTACCTCCTCGGGCAAACTTTCGTAAAGCTTTACCATAACCTCTCCAATCTTCTCAGCCTTCCATTCATGCTCGGGAATTTTCTCTAAAGCGGACTTCATTTTTTCAATCAAGTCCTTAAAAGGTGATAAGTCCATCTGATACTTCTTTGGTCTTTCAAAAAAGAACTTGCAGTAAAACATATAATCCGAAAGCTTTTTAACCCGCTCCCTTATCAAAGGAATCGTCTTCTCAACCAACTCCTCCGGCAAATCTAAATCATGATATTTCTTGTAATATTCCAAGATTTTCGCTTTTAGCTTTTCGCTTTTCGCTTCCCTCAAATACTCTCCATTCAACCACTCAAGCTTTTGTACATCAAAAACAGGCCCTACTGTTTTTATGCGCTTTATGTCAAAAATTTTTACAAGCTCTTCAATTGAAAATTTTTCTTTACCCTCAGGGTGGGACCAGCCCATTAAAGCTAAATAATTTAAAATCGCTTCAGGCAAAAACCCTTCTTTTAAATACCAGCTTGCCCAAACTGGATTTTTTCGCTTTGAAAGCTTTGATTTATCAGGATTGCGCAAAATAGGAAGGTGGATAAATTTCGGAAGCTCCCAGCCAAAAGCGGTGTACAAAAGCACATGCTTTGGAGTAGAGGAAATCCACTCCTCTGCCCTTATAACATGGGTTATTTTCATTAAATAATCATCCACTACAACTGCCAGATGATAGGTTGGAAAACCATCGGATTTTAAAAGCACCTGATCATCAATAAGGTCTGATTTAAAAGTTATCTTTCCCCTTATCTCATCAACAAAAGAAATTTCGCTTTTTTCTGGAATTTTAAGCCTGATGACAGCTTTTTCACCCTTTTCAAACTTTTCTAAAGCCTCCTGTTTTGAATATCTTTTAAGGCAATACCTGTCATATTTTGGAGGAATAATTCCTTTTTTTTGCTGTTCTTTTCTTATTTTTTGCAATCGCTCAGGCGAGCAAAAGCAAAAATAAGCATAACCTTTTTCAACAAGCTCCAAAGCATGTTTTTTGTAAATCTCAAGCCTTTCGGATTGTCTATAAGGCCCGTAAGGACCACCCACATCAGGCCCTTCATCGTACTCAAGACCAAACTCCTTTAAAGTCTTTAAAATTCTCTCCTCTGCTCCTTCAATTAGCCTTTTCCTGTCAGTATCCTCAATCCTTACAATAAACTTTCCATTATTTTGTTTGGCAAAAACCCAGTTTATAAGCGCTGTATAAAGGTTTCCAATGTGAAGATCCTCACCTGTGGGAGAAGGAGCAAGCCTTGTTCTTACCATAGGCCTTATTTTACTCCATTTTGCTCTGCCTCTCAAGCGCCTGCTCCTGAGCTTTTTTGATTTTTGAAGAGCCAAGCAAAGAAAAGATAAGCATTGAGGACAAAACAACTCCAGCCAAATTCAAAAGATAGACTAAAAAAAAGTTTTCTACAAAAGCTGGGCTGTTAATTGCCAAGGCAATGCCTGTGGCACAAAGCGGCGGCACCAAGGCAACAGCTATTGCCACGCCTGGCAAGGCTACAGAGTGCTTTTCATTTATCCAGGCAAAGGAGGCTGCCATACCTGAAAAAAAGGCAATTAAAAAGGACAGAAAATTAGGGGAAAGGGAAATTAAAATCTGCTGACCGCGAAACTCCGCTCCTTCCAAAAAGTTTGCTACTAAAAAGGCCACAGCCACAACCGTTATGGTTGAAACAAAAATTCCGTTTAATGCCCTTTTTACTCCTTTTAAATTTAGAGCAGTAAAGGAAAGACCAAGCGATAAAATGGGGAAAAGCAAAGGCGCAATAAGCATGCCGCCAATAACAATGCTTATCTGCCCAACTACAAGACCTATGGTAATTATTATTGAAGAAAGTATTAAAAGAAGAAGATACCCCCCATCAATCCTGCTTTCCTCAATAAGCTCCTCAACTGCTTTGTACTCCTTTGATCCCCTAAACCAAAAGTTGAATCTTTCAAAAAACGCCATCTTTCAATACCTTATTAAAATGGTAAAGTCAAACTCATCTGGGACTTTCCCTCGCCTAGCAATATTTTTTCCCAATCAACCGCTATCTCTTTTTTTCCTTCTGCGGTTGGGTAAAAAACCTTCCCTCTTTTTGCACCAAACTCAAAAAGCCTGCGGGTCAGCTCAACATCATCAAGGCAATACTTTTCCAAAGCCTGCCACTGGCCTTTTCTGTAATACTCAACTGCCAAGAGTCCATGTCCGGTTTTCTTCACTCCCAAGGTGGCATAAAGCACCTCATCCAAGGCTATCCTTTTTCCAATTCTTTCCTTTATATCTTCCATAATATCAAAAACTGAAAAATTCCTCACATCTCCTGGATAATAGCGCTGTAACACCCTAAGGTCAAAACCTTTTATATTGTAGCCTATGATGTAAGAGGCCTTTTCCAAAACTGGAAAAATCTGGGAAAGCTCCTCTTCCCTTACTATCCAAGCCTTAGAACTGGCATAGTCATAAATCCCAAGAACTGAGACCTCAAGATCTTCAGGATCTTTTTTCTCTCGAAAGGTATACTTTGTTTCAAGATCTATAACTACTGGAAATCTTGCCATAATCAGTTAAGTTTTTCTTTTAATGGCATCTGTTTTACTATTTCAAGCTCTACTCCCAGATCTTTAAGATCCGAAGGAGAAAGGCCTTTCACAAGTTCATCTCCATATACCTCGTTAACTGCTTCCAAAACCTGATCTATCTCCTTCTCAGTTATCCTTCTTCGCCTCTGCCGGTGCAAAAACTCATCCAGCTTTCCAATAAACCAAACTATCTCTACCAACTTGTCATTTCGAAAAGCAGCTAGCTTAAACAGATCACCATGCACTGGTCTGAGCTTTAACCCCATAAGCTTTGCCTCTTCTCGCATTTTATCAACTGGAGGCTTTTTGGAAAGTACTTTTTGATAAAACTCTCTTACTATTTCAACAACCTCTCCTTTTTTCATAGGCCAAGGTTTATAATTATAACAAATGTATAAATTCTGCCCACTTTGCAAAGGAAAGCTTGAGAGTAAAAAAGCTGGTCTTTATGTTTGCTCTTCCTGTGGGTTTCATTTTTATAACAATCCAAAGCCAACAACTGCTATTTTTCTTATAAACACAGCAAAAGAAATTTTGCTTGTCAAAAGAAACAGAGAACCAAAAAAGGACTGCTGGGACAGTCCAGGAGGGTTCATTGAAATAGGTGAAACGGCTGAAGACTCAGCAAAGAGGGAGGTTAAAGAAGAACTAGGAATCGCAATCAAAACCCTTTTCTACATTGGCAGTTTTCCTGGCACCTATCTTTATCAAGGAATAAACTACTCAACCCTTTGCCTTGCGTATTTTGTTAAATTAAAGAAGGAACCAAGTTTTGTTTTGGAAAGGGAGGAAATAAAAGAAGCAAGGTTTTTCAAAAAAGATGAAATCCCTTGGGAAAAAATTGCCTTTGAAGACGTAAAAGCTGCTTTGAAAAAACTCTTATCTTCGCTTTAGAACCCGAATTATTCCAAAGGAAAGGTACAAAAGCGGCAAGCCCAGAATACTGCCGTACTTTACAGCCTCTTTAACCTGAAAAGAAACCTCTGGCACAAGGTAAACGCTTGGTTTTTTCAACGATATACCTGACAAAAGCCCGCCTGAGGAGAGGGAAAGAGCAAGATTTGAAACAAAGCTTAAATTATCGTTGCGCCTTAAAAACCTACCAAGCACAAATCTGCGGGAGGATATAACAACAACCTCTTCTTTTCCTTTTTGGGCTTTTGCACCTATAACAAACTCTCTAAACCCTTTTTCTGGAACTGTAATATTGTCAGGAATAAGCTGAAAAGGATCCTTTTGTTCCCAGGATTTTTTTGTGGTCTTGACCAACCAGCTGGTCTTATAACCATTTTTATTCTCAAGCTTTATCTCCGAAGCCCAAGGAAAGGTCAAAAGGCTTACATTTGAGAAGTAGCCGGAGGAGAGGTTAAAAACATCGGTCTTTATCCAAAAGGGGTAGGGAAAAAGATAAGCAACAAGCTGGTTGCCAAAGCTTACAACCTCTGATGAAGCTGAAAGTACAAGGTTTCTCTGAAGTTTAAGCCCACGGCTTTCCAAAAGGTTAAAAAGATTGTGATCAGCTGGTGCATAGGACAGGTCATCCCTTACCCAAACTCCATCAATAAAAAAGATAGCTTTTTTGCCTTGTTTTAAAAACCTATTAATTGCCTCAGCCTCTGGAGTAGAGTATCTTTTCTCTCCGTTGTCAAAAACAAGGGCTAGAGCAAAATCTTCTTTTAAATCTTCAGGTTTTACATAGTTTAACTGAAAACTTTTGGAGAAGAATCTGTCAAAGGTTGAAACTGGACTTTCTTGATTTCCAAAAGGATTCTCGTATCCCAAAACTGCCAGCTTTGGAAGCTCCTTGTTTACCAACCTATAGATAGCAGTTGTCAACTCATACTCCAAGTTTTCAAAATTAACAACTTGAGGAATAACCTCCTTCTTATCCAAATAATAAACCACAATTCCAAAATAACCTTTTGCTACTTCAAACTTCTCCCTTCCAAGCTGAGAAAACTGCAGCTCAGGCAAGCCTGCAGATCTAACTTCTTCTTGTACCTTTGGATCTTTATCAGGGTAAAGCAGAACAACCTCTATGTTTGGATTTGCCTTCTCATACTCTTTTAAAAAACTCCAAACAGTGCTCTTGACAGGCTCCAGTCTTCGGGGAAGATTAGAGGAAACGTAAAATTTGATTTTTAAAACATCATCCACATCTTTCAAAACCTTTTTTGTAGAAGGAGAAAGGGAGAAAAACTTACCTTTTGAAAAATCAAGCGAAAAGGGAAGATTCTGAGCTACAAGGTTGAAAAGGAAAAACGCAGCAAAAGAAAGAACAATAATTGTATTCTTTTGCAGGTTCTCAAGTCCGACAATCCTAAGCCTTATTTTTGGCAGTTTTATTCTCATTCCCGTCTTTCAAGCTCTAAAACTGTTAAAAAAAGAAAAAGCAAAGTAAATGACAGGAAATATAAAAGCGATGGCAGACTGATAAGACCTTTAGTAAAAGGATCAAAATGAAAACTCGGGAATATGAAGTTTATGTAGGAAAGAATTGACTCTGGCACGACTGAGCCGGCAAAATCGCTTGAGAGAACAAGCAGGAAAAAGAGGCTCAAAGCTGACAAAAGAAATGCTAAAATCTGAGAATCAGTTTTTGATGAGATATAAAGGGATAGAGAAAGAAAACTTGCTCCAAGAAGAACAACTCCAAAATACCCAACTGCCACTTCAGGCAGATAAACTTTTGCAAGGTAGAAAAGAGCAAGGGGCAAAGGCAAAGTCAGAAGAACACCAATAACAACTACAAGAAAAGCTGAGAAAAATTTTCCCAAAACTATTTGCCTTTCAAAAAGCGGCAAGGATAGCAAAACTTCCAAGGTGTTCCTTTTTCTCTCCTCAGCAAAGGCCCGCATCGCAATGGCTGGTATAAAAATCATAAAAATCCAGGGAATAATGGAAAAGAAGTTGACAAAAGAAAAGGAGCCAATAACAAAAATGTCCTTCATAAAGAGAAAAACAGAAAAGGCCGCAAAAAGGGCTGGCACAGCAAACCCAATAAGGGAAGAAAAGTAAGAGACAACCTCTTTTTTAAATAGGCTCTTCATTGTAAAACTGCTTTTTTAAACAAACTTTCAACTGTGCCTTTTCTTTTGGGCTTTTGACCGTCATAAACTATTTTCCCTCCATTTATGATTATAAGCCGCTCTGCTACTGCTTCAACCTCTGATAAAATATGGGTGGAAAAAATGATGATCCTATCCTTTGAAAGCCTTACAATAAGCTCCCTTATTTTCTCTTGCTCTATTGGATCAAGTCCTGAGGTTGGCTCATCCAAAACAAGAGCCTTTGGGTTGCCAACAAGCGCAGCTGCCAAGCCAACGCGCTGTTTAAACCCTCGGGATAGATTCTCAATCTTCTCATCAAGCTTTTCCTCAAGCCCAACCTCCTTGGCAATTCTTTCAAACCCCTTTGCTTTTTTAACCTCACAGATAAACTTTAAATATTCTTTTACTTTAAGCTCAGGATAAAGTGGATTGTTTTCAGGAAGATATCCAACGCGCCTTGCGATATCCACCCGATCCTCAAGAGGATCATAGCCAAAAACTTTGATTTTGCCTTTATCGGGCTTTAAAATACCCATAATAAGACGCATAGTTGTTGTCTTTCCCGCTCCATTTGGCCCTAAAAACCCCACAATCTCGCCTTTTTTTATCTTAAAGGAGACGTTATCTACAGCCCTTACCCTTCCAAAAGATTTTGAAACCCTTGAAAGCTCAATCATAAATAAGAAATAAAACTATAAACCTTTCAAACCTTCTCACTTTCTAACCTTCAAACCTTTTTTGTGATCCGCCGGGGACTCGAACCCCGAACCACCCGGTTAAGAGCCGGGTGCTCTACCAGTTGAGCTAGCGGACCAAACAAAACTGCACTGCCAAAAGAAACTCAAGTAGAATTATATCAAAAAAGGGGAAAGGGAAAAGCGTAAAAGGAAAAGCTGGTAAAATGACTAATTCCTAATTGACCTAATGACTAAAAAGCTAAAAAGGAAAAGCGAAAAGCTAAAAACTAAAAAAAAAATCCCAAGTTTCAAATATCAAATCAAATCTAAAGGACAAATATCAAGTTTCAAAATCTAAATAAACTATCCTTCCCAACTTCTAACCTTCCAACCTTTAACTTTTATCATTTTAAATTTCCCTTCCTTTCTGACTATTGGTAGTTGGAATTTTAAAGTTTTTCGCTTTTACTTTTTCGCTCTTCGCTTTTCGCTTATAAAACCTTCAACACATTCCACCAGTTCTTTACATACTCAGCCCTTCTGTTTTGATACTTTAAATAATAAGCGTGTTCCCAAACATCAAGGCCAATTATAGGCTCATATCCTTTAAGATAAGGCGAATCTTGGTTGGGAAGGGAGAAAACTTCCAGCTTTCCTTCAGGGCTTTTTGCCAGCCAGGCCCACCCGCTTCCAAAATGCGAAATTGCTGTTTTTTCAAAAATCTCTTTGAACTTCTCAATTGAACCAAACTGCTCTTCTATCTGCCTTTTTAAAGCCTCATCAACCTGCTTTTTAGGGCCCATTATTTTCCAGAAAAGTGAGTGGTTTACATGCCCACCTCCATGATTGCGGATAAGCGTTTTATCCTCCTCTGATATAGGAAGGCTTGATAAATTGCGCAATAAGTCCTCAACAGGCCTTTCTGCTATCTCAGGGTTTCTTTCTAAAACCTCGTTTAACTTGTTGATATAAGCCTGATGATGCTTTGTATGATGAATCTCCATCGTTTGCCTGTCAATATAAGGCTCTAAAGCATCATACGGATAATCTAATTGCGGCAAAGTGTATTTCATAGCTAAACTTTTACAAAACTTGTAATAGTTAATTTAACTATACTACTCTCTTCACAAAAAGTCAACTCGTAGCCATATTTAAATTCAAGCAAATTCATTCTATCCTATTAGCACAAACCAAAAAACTTAATTGACTATTTTTTCCGATCGAAAATAATAGTCAATTTTAAATTATTTATACTGTCACAATAGGAAGAAACACTAAGCCTCCTGTCTTGGACGATACTGCAAGGCTTCGGCAATAAATTCGGGCAAAATCTTCTCCTCTCCCTGAAGATCTGCAATTGTCTGGGCTATCTTTATGATTTTAAAGTAAGAACGGGCAGAAAGGGAAAGCCTGTCCACAGCCTGTTTTAAAAGCTCCTTTGCCTGAGGCTCCAAATTGCAAAACTTTTTAATCTCCCTTGGCGTAAGCTGGCTGTTATACAAAACCTTTCCATAACGCTCCCTTTGCCTTTTTAAAGCCATCTCCACCCTTTCCCTGACTTTGGAACTTTCCTCTTCCTCTCCCTCTCCTACCAGCTTTTCTGTATCAACATCAGGCACTTCAACGTGAAGGTCTATCCTGTCCATTATTGGGCCTGAGATTCTCTGGCGGTATTTTAAAATCATCCTGGGTGTGCAGCGACAAGGTTTTTTTGGATGACCAAAAAATCCACAAGGACAAGGATTAGAAGCAGCCAAAAGTATAAATCGAGCAGGAAAGGTGGCAAACCCAGCAGCACGCGAGACAGTAATCTCTCCATCCTCCAAAGGCTGGCGCAGGGCCTCCATCACAGAGCGAGGGAACTCTGGAAACTCATCCAAAAACAAAACTCCCCTGTGGGCCAGCGTTACCTCTCCTGGCTTTGGCCTTGAACCTCCACCAATAAGCCCGATACGAGAGGTTGTATGATGGGGAGAACGAAAGGGCCGGGTCTTAACAAGCCCTTCCTTGGGTAAAAGACCTACAACAGAATAAATCCTTGAAACCTCCAAAACCTCCTCCTGAGTCATTTTCGGCAGAATAGAAACAAAAGCGCGAGCCAAAAGGGTTTTTCCTGTGCCTGGCGGGCCGTAAAGATGCACATTGTGAAACCCAGCTGCTGCTATCTCCAAAGCCCTTTTTGCTTTATGCTGGCCTTTTATATCTTTAAAATCAACCTCTGCTCCTTCAAAATTTAATGCAAGATCCAAAGGCTCAGCTTTTTCAAGAGAAGAAATTTCATTAAGGTGCAAAACCAAGCTCTTTAAATCCTCAACTGGATAAACTTCAATTTCCTTGTAAAAACTTGCCTCTCTAGCATTTTCCTTTGGCAGAAAAATCCTTTTAAACCCCTCTTTGACCGCAAGCTCTGTTAAAGGTAAAACTCCATTTACTTTCTTTAATCTTCCATCCAAAGAAAGCTCTCCAATAAAAAAACTATCCTGCAAAAGGGATCTTTCAACCGCACCTGAGGCCGCTAGAATACCAATACTTAAAGGAAGATCCAAGAAAGTCCCCTCCTTTGGAAGATCAGCTGGAGCCAAGTTTACTGTAATACGCGTCTCCGGCATGGAAAAACCAGAGTTTTTTATGCCTGCCCTTATTCTTTCCTTTGCTTCGTCAATTGCCTTGCTTGGAAGACCAACTAACGAAAATGTAGGCAAGCCATGGGAAGAAACATCAACTTCAACTTCTACAAGCTCTCCCCCAATCCCAAGGATTGTCCCAGAAAAAACTTTTGACAACATAACCTCTTTCATTTTTCAAACAAGTATATTATGATTTTATTGTATGATAAAGTTGCTTTTACTTTCAATATTTTTTTACGTTCTTGTTCTACCCAGACCTGTTTATGCTCTTACTTTTGGACTCATTGGACCAACTGAGCAGCTTGTCAGAGGACAAGAAGTGACATTTACAATTACAGTTGATACAAAAGGAGAAAGTCTATCTACTGCTAGAATAGGTCTTCAATACGAAACACAATATTTAGAATTTCTAAACGCAATTCCAGGAGACACATTTACCTCAATATCAGTAGAAGAAATTGAGCCTGGAAAGCTTGTTCTTACTGGAACATCCACTACTCCCTTCAACGGAGAAGGAGTCTTTTCTTACGTAAAGTTTAAGCTAATTGCAGATAGTCCAGGCACAAGCCAATTATGTTCTCTGTTTAACCCAGACAGTGTCGAGACCTCTCCTACCCCCACAACAACCCCTACTCCTACCACTCCTCCACCACAGGCCCAGACTACCTCTATCCCTACTCCAACTGCACTTCTTAAAAGCGGCAGCACATCGCTTCAAGAAAAAGCTTTTACAATAGGAGTTGTTCTTTTAACACTCCCTTTGGCAGGCTTAGTTTTATCAAGATTTAAAAGAATCCCTTTTTAGATAGAAAAATATACTACCCGCAATACTAACAAGCATAATGAATAAAAGTCCTATTATTCCCCACAAGAATCTTTTTGCTTGCTCACCTTCTGAAGAGATATCCTTATAATAAACTGGAGAAGGAGTTAGCTTAGCCTTCTCAACCTTTCTATTTTCATCTGCTTTCAAATACTGAGCCTTAATTTTTTCCCTTTCTTCTGTAGGAAAAGTTATAGGCTTGCCAGCTTTTTGATTTTTTACAAGATCAAGGCTTTCCTTTTCCAAATAATCTTTGTTTAAAGAAACAAATTGAGAGGTAGTATAAGCGTACACTTTGTTTTCGCTCTCTATTTGTAAATAATAAGGAAAACGAGGTAGGTATTCCGGAAGAATTCTTATGAAACCATTCCCATCAGCCTGAGCTTCAAGCAGAACATTTCCTGTAGAATAAGAAATTATCTTTACCTTAGCATAAGGCAACACCTTCTTTTTGTCATCATAAACATAGCCTTCAATATAAGACAATATGGGTTCAAATTTAACCTTAGTTCTGTAAAGATTGGTAGATGCTTTTGCTTTTATTTTATAAGTTAATACTTCCTTTATCCTACCAACAATTTTTCTAAACCAACCATCTTTAGAAAGAGCTAGATTCACCTTTTCAACCTCCAACACAAGACTCCTGTCTTGTGGAACCTCTTTTAAAGACAACTCAACCCTCCACCTCCCGTTCTTATCAGATTGAGCCCTGGCCACAACCCTTCCTGATCCTTCCTCACGTAAAATTCCGATGCTAAAAGGATGAGAAAACCTAGCAGTAAATCCTACCTTACCTGATGGTAAGATTAAATGACCGTAATCAAAAATAACAACCTCACCCTCATAAGGAGTACCCAAAGGATTTAAAGGAATATCACATTGTATTAGTTTTCCTCTTTCCTCAATTATATATTTGTCATTATAAAGCTCTGCTCCAACTTCAGGATCACAACTGTATGCCTTAGAAAACCCAGGATTTATATCAGAAATATCTACAGGAAAAGAATAACCTGTCTTCTCAACTTCAAGCTTATATCTTCCTTCCGGCACCATAAAGGTAAATACACCATCTGGACCAGTTAATTTCTCAGGTTTAAATCCAGGCCTTGCTGGCAATAGATTTTCACTCTCATCTAAAATTCTAACGCGCACATCTGGCAAAGGCTCAAGACTTTTCGCATCAAACACTCTACCAGCAGGATCCCAATAAATCGAAATACACTCTGAAGGATCTTGGGTAAAAACAAGTTCTCCAAACTGTACTGTTTTTTCTCTTGGAATCCCGTCTCCAGACAATGGAATTATCCCAAAAAACCGGTGGTCCTCTGGATTTGCCGTTGCACTCCTTACTATCATTTCAACCTTATCTCCATCTGCTCTTACAGGGTTTTCTAGAATCTCAAACTCATAAACCTCTCCTCCTACAGTTGGGTTAGCTTCAGCATCAAATCCAAGCCTTGTAAGCTCTCTATTCAACCTTGTATCGCCTGTTCTTGCTGTACACATATAATTGTTTCCAGTTGAAACACATCCAACTATGTAAATATCCACATTTGAAGGAAATCCTGTACCAGAAATTTTTAAAGTATGATCTTTCTTTTGAGGGTTAGGATACTTTGCAGGATCAAGCGATTTACACTCATAATTGGAAGAACAAGTGGGAAAATACGTTTCTTCTATCTTAAGACATCTAGTCTCATATCCTACAACTTCGCTTTGAGCCTGGACAAGACTAGGAAAACTTAGTACAAAAGCTGTTGACAAAAAAAGTATGGCTGTTTTAAAAAAACTGATCAACCCTATCATTTTATAATTTAATAATAAGCTTCCGTTTTCTTTCTGTCAACTCATATTGAAAGATAAACCTTTTTTTCTTATCATAAAAAAATGATTAGAAAAACAAAACTAATCTTTTCAATTATATTTTTGCTCTTACTGCCTCTGTTTTTACAGGTATTAGCTCAATCCCCTACTCCAAGACCTTGCCAAAATTCAGGTTGTCCTATTGCCCCTTCACAACTGAATTATCAATGTGCTGCCTCCTACCAAGATTGGCTTTCCGATCCTTCCCAAAATTTTTGGGTAGAAGACGAAGAAATAACTTTCCTTGGGAAAAATGCTGAGCGGGCAAGACAGTTCCTCTACTGGGTATTAAACCGTTCTCCCATCTATTATCACAGGTCTATTTTTGAGTCCTGGGGCTCAACCCGAAATTTGGCCTTTGCTCTTGTTTTTCTTACAGCTGCCCTTGCGGGGGTGGGAATAATTGTTGCCCGCCGTTTTACTTTTTCAACAAAGCTAGATGTTAAAAATATAATTCTAAAACTCCTAGGAATAATATTATATGTAACATTCTCAGCTACACTTGTAATAACCATAATCCAGCTTTCTGACATTCTAATGAGGTTTTTTGTAGAAAACCTAAATGTAGGAAACCTTTTTAATATTTTCTTTACAAGACCAGAAGGGTTTGTGCTTTCTGACTCAGAAACAGCTTACAGAAGTTTTGTTGGATGCAAGAATATAAGCACTCAAGCTGTAGAATCAGTAAAAATATCTATATTCTTAGTAAAAATTACTAATCTAACCTACTTTTTAATAGGTCTTCTGCTTCTTATACGCCAAATCATCCTCTGGCTTCTTGTTGCTATCTCACCCTTTCTTGCTATCCTCTTGTTCTTTAAGATAGTAAAAAACGTCGGGAAAATTTGGATTGGCGTATTTTTCCAATGGGTCTTTTATGGCCCTTTAGTAGCTTTGTTTTTGGGAACAGTCTCTAAAATGTGGCAATATGGAATACCTTTTAATTTTAACTTTACCCGAGCCAACACTCCAGAAGGCTTCGTCTATCCAACAGCTATAAGCATCCTTTATGGAGGCCCCTCTCAACAACTTGCCTTTATGAACAGCTCGAACTACGTTGACACTTTTGCCGAATATGTAATCTCTATCCTTATGCTTTGGGCTGCTATCGTGCTTCCTTGGTGGCTGCTGCGAACTTTCCGTGACTACTGCTGTGATGGGATTTACGCTATTAAGAACCTTCTTATGGCTTTTTATGAAAATTATCGCGGCAAAAAACCTCCTTCTCCGCCTACGCCCACTCCACCTGATTTAAAATCAGCCATTAAAGCTGCCTTAAAGATTGAACAGCCAGCCAAGGAAAAAATAAAAATTGAACTTGGGGCTTTGCAAGATATTAAGAAGTTAAGGACAACTGACATAGTAGCAAATATAAATCTGAAGGTAAACGCTTTACACGACCTTGTTAAAATTGAAACCAACAAGGCTTACAAAGAAAAAATTGAAAGAACCCTAACATCATTAAAGCAACCTGACAGAATTGCCAACCCTAAAGAAAGGGAGAAAATAATGCAGCTTAAGACAGAGCTTTATCAGCGAGCCAAAAAGCAAGATAAAGTGGCTCAAAGAATTCTACAGGCCACCTCAACTTCAGTCATCGAAAGAGAAAAAGTTAAAAAAGAAGTCATCCAAAAAATTCCACAAGCAGCCCCTGCTCAAAAACTTGTAGCCTCCACCACAAAACTACCACCTCAACAGATAACCAATATTTTCAGCAACTTGGTACAAAACTTTGTCAAAAACACAACCTTAACTAAAACCCTTTCCCAAACTACTCAGCTTCCAAAGGAAAAAATCTCGCAAATACTTATCGAATTTACAAACAATCTATCTCTTCCTTTAACTTCAGTGATAAATAAGATTTCTAAAACTACCCAGGTTGAAAAGGAAAAAATAAAACAAACTATAAAAACGTTTACAAATGTAATAAAAACCTCTTCCCTTATTTCCCACACAGCTAAAAAAGAAAAAGTAGAAAGAGAAAAAGTAAAGGAAACAATTGCAAAGTTAACAAAAGCCACGCCCCAGCAAATTCCAGAAAAAGAAACTTCCATAATAAAAGCCCTTCACGAGACAATACTCCAAAAAGAGGAGCTGGTAACCACCCTCTCACACCAAACAAATGTAGAAAAACAAGTTATAAAACAGATCCTAACCCAAGCAAAAGATGAAGAAGAGTTCAAACAATTGTCTTCAGACCCACAAAAACTAACTGTGCTTTCCCAAATTTACACTACTATTTTGCAATCGGATGAGTTGGTAGATGAAGTGTCAAAACAAACTGGGGTAAGAAGAGAAGTTATTGAAAAAACTATTACTGAAGCCCTTCCAAAAGTAGCAGAAGCAGAACAAAACATAGAACAAGCTGTTCCTGTGCCGCCTACTGTTTCAATTGAAGAATATGAAAATACCAAAAAACTATGGAAACACCACTATCTCAAAGGCGAGGTGCCAGTCTCAGAGAATATAACCTCGCGCAAAGAATGGGTAGAGCAGGACATAATCTACCTTACAAACATTTTAAACAAACTCTTATCCGATGACGAAAAGCTAAAAGAAGAAGCTATGGAAGAGCTATCTTACCTTCTACCGATCTTTATTATCAATGATCTTTCACCTGAACAACTCTTGGTTTACCTTAAGGCCAAGCTTGAAGCAGCCAAGGAAGTCAAAGAAGAGCTTGAAAAAGAAGAGGAGCTTAAAGAAAAACTGAAAAAAGAGATGGAAAAGGAAGAGCTTGTTGAAGTGCCGCTCGAAAGGAAAAAGAAAGAGGAAAAACAAAAAGAGTTAAAACAAGAATTATCCCAAGAATTGCCTGAAGAAGAAAATGAGGTTTAAAAAAATTTACATATTTGATCCAACTGTAAAAGATAAGCTTTCAAAAACACGTGGTCTGGGCAGGTATACCAGGCTTTTAACCAAAGCCTTGCCTGAAGCTGAAGTTGTCAGCTCGCCAAAGGAAGCTGAAAAAGACAGCCTTCTTATCTTCCCCTATCTTGACCCTTTAAAAGCACCCCAGCTTCCTCCAAAGCAAACCTTTAATATTGCTGTAATTCACGATGTGATCAAACTAAAGTACGAAGATAAATTCCCAAAAGGCCTAAAATCCCGCGTTTTTCTTTTTTTAAACAAATTTGCCTTAAATGGGTTTAACTTTTTCATCACTGATGCTAAAGCCACAATTAAAGACCTTGAAAAATATTTGGGGATAAAAAGGAAGAAAATTACAGCAATCCACCCGCCAGTTGATGAGATATTTTTTGAAAGTAAAAAGCCAACCCAACTTTCCTCAAACCTACCTCAAAAGTTCTGTCTTTATGTAGGGGATGCCACCTGGAATAAAAACCTGGTGAACCTTGCCAAAGCTATAAAGCTTGCTAACATAACCTGTCTGTTTGTAGGAAAGATTTGGGAAAGAGCAAAGGAGAAAGGTTTTGAGAAGGGGCTATCCCACCCTGAGCTCTTGCCTTTAAAGGAATTTTTAAGGCTTGCAAAAGACGACAAGCGCTTTGTTTTTTTAGGCTATGTAAACGATTCAATCTTAAAAACCCTTTATCAGACTGCCCGAGCAAATATTCTGGTTTCCTTTGACGAGGGTTTTGGCTATTCGCCTTTGGAAGCAGGAGCGTGCAGTACTCCCTCAGTTGTTTCAGATATTCCTGTATTCAGAGAAACCCTTGGGAATGCTGCGCTTTTTGTCAATCCAAATGATCCTTATGAGATTGCAAACAACATTGGCGAGCTTTATTTTAAAGACGAGCTTCGGGAGAATTTGGGAAAAAAAGCTAAAAAAAGAGCAAATGAATTTACTTTAAAAAAATTTCAAAAAAACCTGTTAGAATTTTTAAGAGCCTTATGAAAATCTACCTTGGCGCAGATCACAGGGGCTTTGAGTTGAAGGAATTTTTGAAAAAAAAGCTTAAAAGGATGGGTTTTGAGGTAGAAGATTTGGGAAATTTAAAGTATGATCCTTTGGACGATTTCCCAGATTTTGCCTTTCCTGTGGCGCTGAAAGTGGCAGAGGATGGGCGCTCGCTTGGAATTTTGCTTTGTGGCTCAGGAATTGGAGTCTCAATTGCGGCAAACAGAGTGAAGAGCGTGCGCGCCTGCCTGGGATTTGACAAAGATCAGGTAGAAAAAGGTAGACAACACGACCATTGTAACATCCTCTGTCTTCCAGCGGATTATATCGATAAAGAGTCCGCCCTTGAGCTTGTCAAAACCTTCCTCTCAACAGAGCCGATGAATAAAGAAAAGTATTTAAGAAGAATCAAAAAGTTAGACTCAAATATCTTCTCCTCCTAAAAATACTCCAGATCTCATTCTGTTGACAACAAACTTTGTCTTAGGTATTATTTTTGTAGCAACAACAGTTTATCTAAGAACCAAAATATGAATCCCTCTCCAATCTATGAAAGGCTGCTGACAGTGCAAGTCGTTGTACTTCTTACTTTAATTACTATTTTCCTCCTCTACATCATTTATTTGCTGGAAAGAAATCAGAAAAAGAAAGTTTTGCTTAAGAAAAAAATATGACAGACAATATACCTGAAGAGCCACACACACTAATAAAGAGCAAATAGTCCAGAAATCTAATCTACTAAGATTTTTTCTTAATCCCCCGTCAGATTTTGCAGCATATAAAGCATATGCCTTGTTCGCTCACCAAGAAGATCTTAAAGGAATTGATAAAGAGACTCTTCAACAATTAATTACCCTATCATCAGCTGCAACCACCTATGGAGCTCTATTTGGAATATTTGACACTACTAGAGCACCGATAGAAAGCATCAAAGGTCTCGCACATTCAATTTTGTTAATAGGAACTAAATTAACTAGTTTTGAAGAAATAGAAACAATCCTACCTGATCTTACATCCGCCCTTAAAGATCAATTTAATCACCTTTTCCTCACTCCATCCGAGCAATTCCAAAGAAGCAATAAAAAAAGAGATGTAATACAACAATGGATTAGAGCGACTTTATGGTTAGGCTCACTTTATCGAGAAGAAGAGCCTGATTTGGGAGCATTTAAAGATTTTATCCAAAACGAACTAGACCTTGATGGTTTATAAGCAAACCTTACTTTCTCTAACAAACTCAAAATGTTAGATACTAGCTACTAACTACCAGCTACCAATCCTCACTTCCCCACCTTCACCTCTATCACATCTCCCTCCTCAACAACATAATCCCTTCCCACAACCTTAACCTTCCCTTTTTCAACAGCCTTTTGGAAGGGTCCAATATTGAAGAGCTCTGAAGCTTTAATAACAAAGGCTTTGACAAAGTGCTTTTGAAAATCAGAGTGAATCTTTCCAGCTGCCTCCCAAATGGTTGTGCCTTCCTCCACACTCCAGGCTCTTGCCTCCCTGCCTTTGGCAACTGTGTAGAAAGTAATAAGGCCCAGCCGCTCGTAGCAAATCCTTATCAATTTTCTTTTTGCACTCTCCTTTAAACCCACCTCCTTCATAAACGCCCTCTTTTCTGTCCAAGGCAGGGCAGAAAGCTCTGCCTCAAGCCGAGCACAAACTGGAATAACTTCTTCCCCATTTACCCTTCCCAAATCCTTTCCAATATCCTCCTCTCCTATATTGCCCACCACCACCTGGGGCTTTAAGGTCAAAAGGAAAAGGGCCTTAACCCACTCCCTCTCCTTTTCAGAAAAAGGATAATCTCGGGCAAACTTGCCTTTATCTAAATATCCAAGAAGCTTTTTTAAAAACTCCTTCTCCTCAGGAGCCACTCTTTTCCGCTTCATCCTTCTTTCTATTGTCTCCATGTCCTTTAAAATAAGCTCTTGGTTTACAATGGCATAATCTTCCTCTGGATCTATTTTTGGATGAACATGAGGCACCCTTTCATCTTTAAAATATCGCAAAACATGAAGGATAAGGTCAACCTCTTTTATGTGCCCCAAAAACTCGTTTCCCAAACCCTCGCCCTGATGGGCTCCTTTTATAAGCCCTGCAATATCAACAAATTCAACCTGGGCATAAGTTACTTTCCCAATGTTGTGAAGCTTGGCAAGCTCAACCAAAGTTTCATCCGGCACGTTTACAACGCCAGCATTCTTTTCAATTGTAGTAAAAGGCCGCGGCTCAGTACGAGCTTGTGGCTTTTCAACCAAGGCATTGAAAAGCGTTGATTTTCCAGCGTTGGGAAGGCCAACTATTCCGATTTTCAACATGCAATTATTATACTATTTTCTCTTTCCCAAAGAATAGGCTGCATAATCGCCGTAAGGATTCTCCAAAGTCAGCATCTCATCAATTGAAAGATTTTCAAAATACATTCTAATAAGCCTTACAGTGTTGTTTGTGCCACAATAGGCAACGTTTATCCCCTCCTTTTTCATCTTCTCCTCAAGCCATTTGCAAAAAGGCTCTATCCTTGATTCCCAAACCTGTTTTAAGCTCTCCCCTCCAGGCGGTGGAACATCCCAGGACCTGCGCCACAAGATTGCTTTTTCAGGATAAAGCTTCATGATTTTAAGCTTGCTTTTGCCTGTTAAATTCCCATAGTCCCTCTCAACCAGCTCTTTTTTTTGGATGTAAGGCACATTAGGGAAATACTTGCGTAAAGGCTCCAATGTCTGTTTGCAGCGCTTAAGAGGGGGGCTTATAAAAAGGTCTATTTTTTTGTTTTTAAGTTTTTCTGCTAATTCTTTTGCCTGTTTCCAGCCCTCTGGAGTAAGTCGTGTCTGTCTTCTGCCGGAAAAAATCCTTCTTATATTGTCATAAGTTTGTGCGTGGCGGAAGAGGTAGAGGATAGGAGGGTTAGACTCATCCTTAGGCATAGGTTTTGCTGATTTTCCAGGATTTTGGAGCGAGCTTAAAGCGGCTTGTTTAAGCTTTTCTATATCTGTCATGGATTAATTTTACAACATAAAGTTAAGCATGGCGAGATAATAAATTTTTCAATTTAGATATATCATTTATCAATTGTCCTCCTTTGGCCTCTTCTACTAAACGCAAAATTTCTTTTTTTTGTAGAGGCTTTTTGAGTTTTATAACTGGTCTTAGTTTTGAAAAAATCGAGTCTTTTTGAGCGGGCATATCCTACATTATATTAAAATATAGTAATGCTTTTATCAAAGATTGTTTGCAAATGTAAGAGAGATTTCTCTCTTCATCGATTTTTAAAAAAGGAAGTAAAAAGATACTCTCTCCTTCTCTTAATTTGAGATTGTTTGTAGGAAGGGGAACGGTGTATACATAGACTACAACTTCAACTCTTTCTTTTCCTTCAATTTTTGTGGTTTTCCAAAGGAGTTTTAAAAACGATGCTTCAAGATTGACAGAAAGCTCTTCTTTGAGTTCTCTTAAAGCGCATTGCAAGGAGTGTTCTTTTGGAAAACAAGTTCCTCCAAATAAAGTAATTTTTCCAGGATTTGTTATGTCAGGAATATTTTCTCTTTTTTGGAGAATAAATTTCTTCTCAGGCGTAAACAAAACTACCCCCGCATATTTTCTTGCAGGAGTTTTGCTTGAGAGAGTTTGATTTGGTATTCTGGCACTCACCTTATAATTTTCACAAATTTTTGCAGTTTTTGCTTCTCGAAATCTTTGTCTAAGGTAAGTAAATATCTTATTTTGTTATCCAGCATTGTCTTTAAATGTATTGCATCACGCGGCTTCAGTCTAAATCTTTTCATCAAATCTATTATTTCCTGAGGAACAAATGGATTCCATTGAGGCTGGATATAATAAAAAGGAAGAGTAGTAATTTGTTCAATAAATTTGCTTACTAGAAATCTGTTTTTACTTACCGACTGGTATTTTTGTAAGTGGAAAATAGTTTCGTCAAAAGTTAAAATTGAAATGCAAGGATACAAATTCTTTTCTATGGCTTTTTTGTTTATCTCCTGTGCTTTTTTATTTAGGGGATGACTTTCTACTAAAAGTGAGATAAGGAAACTGCTGTCTAAATAAACAAGTTTGTCACTATCTTTTATCATAACTGTATCTTTTTATAATGATACTCCTTTGCTTCTCTGAATTCTTTTTGAGCCTCTTCTTTAGAGATTTTTCTACCAAGTTTGAAAATTGGTTTAAGAAACTTAAGCGGGTTTACCTGTCTTTCCTTATCCTTTGGTTTATATTGAGAAATTCTTATTACCGGCTTCTTACGCTTTAGGACAATATACTCACTTTCATCAGTAGTAATTTTTCTAATAATTTCAAAAAGGTTTTGTCTAAGCTCTGTAGCAGAAATGTACATTTGTTTCATAATATGTACATTATATAGAGGATTTTGGATTATTTCAACTCTAAACTGTAAATCTCCAGCAGGCGGTTGTATTTTGCGGTTCTTTCGGACCTGCAGGTTGAGCCGGTTTTTATGAAATCAGCTCCGCAGGCTACGGATAAGTCTGCTATAAAAGGATCTTCTGTTTCTCCTGAGCGGTGGGAAATCACGACTTTAAACCCTGCTTTGCGGGCCATTTTTATTGCTTGAACAGTTTCAAAAAGTGACCCAATCTGATTTACTTTGATAAGAATTGCATTTGTAGCTTTTTCTTTTATTCCCTTTTCCAAGCGCTTTGGGTTGGTTACATAAAGGTCATCTCCGATAATGAGCTTTTCTGGAAATTTTTTTGTGAACTTTGCAAAACTTTCCCAGTCATCTTCAGCAAAAGGGTCTTCAAAAGAGTAAATTTTGTATTTTTCGATAAGCTGACTGTAGAAGTTAATAAGCTCCTCTGGAGAAAAGGTTTTACCTTCTTTTTTAAGCTCGTATATAAAGGTATTAACCTCGGAGGTTTCTTTGTCAACCTCCGAGGTTTTTTTTACAATTAGAACTTCAGTTGCAGCTGCGTCTATTCCAAGCTCAAAATCTTTTCCATTTTCGTACCCCATTTTTTTAGCTGAATCCAAAATTAATTTGAAAGGTGCTTCATTGTCCTCAAGCTCAGGAGAATAACCTCCTTCATCTCCCACCAAGGTTGACAGCCCCATTTTTTTCAATTCCTTTCCAATCTGATGAAAAATTTCAGAAGCAATTCTTATATTCTCAGCAATTGAGTCCTTTTTTGGAATAATAAGATACTCTTGAAAATCAAAACGGAAGTTCGCATGTGCGCCTCCGTTTATCACATTTACCATTGGCCTTGGAAAGGCAGGAGAAGAGATATCATCAAAATAATACTCATTTAAAACTTTCCACAAAGGTCTATTTACATAGTTTGTTAAAGCTCTTGCACAGGCTAAAGAAACTGAGAGAATTGCGTTTGCCCCCAAATTAGATTTATTTTCAGTTCCATCAAGCTCCAAGATCTTTTTGTCAATTTCTTGTAGATTTTCAATATTAAAACCTTTTAAAACTGGAGCAATTTTTTCATTAACATTTGAAACTGCCTTCAAAACTCCTTTTCCGTGAAAACGGGAAGGGTCGTTGTCCCTTAACTCCAAAGCCTCATGAGAGCCAGTTGAAGCGCCTGAAGGAACAGAGGCTTTAGCAACTGCCCCATCCTCAAGCTCTACAAAAGCTCTTACAGTTGGATTCCCCCTTGAATCCAAAACCTCAATGGCAAAAATGTTTTTTATCTTCATAAGGTTTTATTTTAATACACCTCATCGTGTTTGCCTATGTCTATTATAAAAATATCCTTTCCTTTGAATTGAAAAATTATACGCAAGTCCATTGTCACGCTTATACTCCAAGCTGTTTTTCTCTTTCCGGAAAGTTTATGTAATCGAAGGGAAGGATGAACAGGGTCTTTTTCAAGAAGTTGCAAAGCTTTTTTAATTTTTACTTTTAAAATATGATTTTTGTTGCCCAGTTTTTGATATTTTCTAAAGCTTTGTTTATCAAAGTATATTTTCATTAAAGACTGTCAATATTTTTTATTTCAATTACTTCTCCTTCTTCAAAGGCTTTTTCTGCCTCTTCTACTCGTTTTTCCAACCTTTCGGACATTGGAAGAGTTGGACCCCCGATTTTCAACAAAAACTCCCTTAAGGCTGTTCTTATAACTTCGCTTACAGAAGAAAAGTATCCTTTTTCAACCTGTAATCGAACCTCTCTTAAAAGTCTATCTGGAATCGATACATTTATTGTCTGATTCATATACAAAAATGATACAATAAAATTTCTTTTGTGTCAAGAGATGGAGAGGAGGGAGGAGGTTAAAAGGTTGGAAGGTGAAGGGATTCCAATTCGAACCTGCGGGGTTAGAAATGGAGCGTTAGGACCTTCTGTTTCTAACCTGCGGGGTTCTCGAATAAGTTGGTTGACGCGCTAAGGAGGTTTTTGATATATTACCTGTATGTATTTTACCCTGATATCTGAGGAGGAGGCGGATGAGGAGATAAAACAAGCTTATCAGCGCCTAAAGGGCCTTTTTAAAGTGGGAAGCCTGCCCGCTTTCTTTTACTTCCTTGGAAATTTTCCTGATTACTTCCTCTCCCTTGCTTCACAGATCGAAAGGAATTTCTCCCACCCCCGTTTTAGGTGGCTCGTCAATGAGACAAAAAGTTTTTTGGCTAATATTTTTAAAGAAGCAGAAATCTGTAGGATTAACGACGTCCCTCTAAGAACCTCCTTGGCGTTTTACAAGGAGGACCTAAATAGACTGATAGATTTAAACGTAGGCCTTTTGCTTTTAGTCCTTGCCCAAAGGGAGGCATTAAAGGGCAGGGCGTTTGGCCTAAAGAGCTTGCCCCAAGACTCCGAGCGGGCGAGGGAGTCTTTCAATGAGAATCAATTGGCGAAGGCAGACCTGCTTTGGAAGGAGGCAGGAGAGGGGAAGGGAGAATTTCTCTCCAAAAAGGAGGAATCAATAGAGAAGTACGATCAGAGCCTTATCTTGCCCTTTGATGAGGTGCTTGCAAGGCTCTCCCTAAAATTAGAGGGGTTTTTGGCGCATGAAAGGAATTTTCTCCTTCGCGTATCACTGGAGAGGCTACTGGTGGAACTTATAGGGATGTTGCCCGAAAAGCTACAAATAGACTATAAATATTTAGCAGGAAAAGCAAAGGAGGACCCTCGCTATCTTGAGCTCATTTATTTTCTCTCCGATGCTCTGCCGACGCTGCTGACCCATAAGGTAATGCTCTTGTTTGCCATAGAAAGACTTGCTAAACAAAGCCAAAGCTAGCCCTAATTTACCGATCCAGGGTCAAAATGGATTTCAGCCTTTTTGCGTTCTCAATTGCCCAGCCTTCTGCGTCGTTGTTAAAGTAAACAAACACATCCAAGCTTTTCTTTTGCTTTTCCTTTGCCAGAAAAGCAATCTCCTCAAGCTCCCTTCTTTCATACGAGGAGCGGTAAAGCAATTTTGAGCCGTGAAGCCTTATATAGAAAAAAGGAGCTGTCTCAACCTCAACCCTAGGCCAAAGCCTACTTCCATCTTTTTTAGCTGGCGAGTCTGAAAAAACTAAAGCAGCATTCTCTTTTTTAAAAAGCTCATAAACCTCCTCCCTAAACCAGCTTTGATGTCGGAATTCAAAAGCGTACAAAAATTTTTCTGGAAGAAGCTTTAAAAAAAGCTGCAGCCTTTCCAAATCAAATTTTAAACCTGCTGGCATCTGCACAAGCACAACCGTTTTCCTCCCTTGTAAAGGCTCAAGGCTGGCAAAAAACTTGTCCAAGAGCAATACCTCCGGCTTTAATCTTTTAAGATGAGTGATTGACCGATGAAGCTTTAAAGAAAAGACAAAATCTTGCGAAACAACAGCCTTCCACTTTTCAATTGTGGAGCGCCGGGGGAAATGGTAAAAGGAAGAGTTTATCTCAACCGTATTAAAATGCTGGCTATAAAAGGATAAAACCTCCTCCCGCCTCAAATCCTCAGGATAAAACTTTCCTATCCAATGAGTATAATAAAATCCTGAGGTGCCAATGTAAATTTTGCCTGCCATAGCCTACAACCTTGCCTCTTTTGAAAAGGTAATCAAAATTTCCCTCTCTCTCGGCCTCGTGTCAAAATCAATAAGCGCAATCTTTTGCCAAGTGCCAAGGTAAAGCTTGCCGTTGACAACTGGCACGGAAAGGGAGGGGCCGATAAGCGAGGCCCTTATATGCGCTGCTCCATTATCATCTCCCCATGTCTGATGATGCCGCCAGTTTTTCTTGTAAGGCGCAATCTCCTCCAAAACTTCTTTTAGATCCTCAAAAAGGTTTGGGTCATTCTCGATTGTGGTTATAGCAGCGGTCGAACCCAAAACAAAAAGATGAAGAGTGCCATTCTCCCAACCCTCTTTTGCAGCTAGTCGCAAAACCTCTCCTGTAATATCCACAATATCAGTAAACCCTCTTGTCTTTACCGTAAACGACCGCATAAGAAAATTATACTACTTCCACCCTCTCCCCTTCCACTTTCACCACTCCCTTTATCTCAAGCATTGAAAGGAGCGACAAAAGGCGGTTTATTGGAAAACCTGTTTTTAATCTTAAATCTTCAATCTCAGCTGCTCTTCCTTCAAAAGCTGACAAAATTTTCTCTTCCTCAGGCAAAAGATTGGCCTTGTCTTCTCCATAAACTTTTACCTCTGGTAAGTACTCCTCTACAATCTCCTCTACCTTCTCAACCAACTTTGCGCCCTGCTTTATTAAAAGGTTTGGCGCTCTTGCTTGTCTGTCAAAAATCCTGCCTGGCGTGGCAAAAACATCCCTGCCTTGCTGCCCAGCATAACGGGCTGTAATTAAAGAGCCTGAGGTCTCGCTTCCCTCAACCACCAAAACGCCCTTTGACAGACCTGAGATAATCCTGTTTCTTGCAATAAAAAGGCCTTTTTGAACAGTTGTGCCAGGAGGAAATTCTGAAATTACAAGTCCGCCCCTCTCAAGGATTTTGTTGTAAAGCGGCCGGTTTAAAGCAGGATAAACAACATCCACCCCGCACCCCAAAACCGCAATAGTTTTTCCCTCCCCTTCCAAAGCTCCTTTGTGAGCGCTGCTGTCTACCCCTAAAGCCATGCCAGAGACTATACAAAATCCTGCACGGGCAAGCTCCTTTGCAAAAGAAAAGGCCACCTGCCTGCCGTAATCTGTTGGCTGCCTTGTGCCAACTATCGCAAAATAAAGCCCCTTTTTAAAATCAAAGCTCTCCCAATCGCCTTTCACATAAAGACAGATTGGCGGATCAGGAATATTCTTTAGAGCCTCCGGATAATCCTCATCGCAAAGCGCCACAACTCTTATGCCCTTGCCTTCACATTTTTCAAGCTCCTTTTCTATCTTAAACTCGCTCCTAAACTTTTCAAACTTTTCTGCAACTTTCTCGCCCAAAACTTCTTTTAAATTCTTAAAACTCTCCTTGTAAGCTTTTTCAGCTGAGCCAAAGTGAGCTAGAAGTTTTCCAAAACGCTCCGGCCCAATGCCAAAAAAATTGGAAAAAGCAAAGTAATACAACCTTTCCATTTTATCCATTATAATAATTTAAAGATGTATAAGCACCCAATCCCAAGGCAGATTACCACCTTTGAGTTTAAACTTATTGGCTTTTTAACTTTAAAGCAGTTTCTTTATCTTGTGATTTTTTTTCCTTTAGGATACATCTTTTACGTGCTAACTCCTATACCTTACGTCAATATTCTATTAGGAAGTTCTATCGCCTTAATCGGCCTTGCTTTTGCGTTTTTGAAAATTCAAGAGCGGCCCTTGGAAGTCTGGCTTAAAAATCTGTTAAAAAGCCTCTCCTCGCCTACAATTTATGTCTACAAAAAAAACAATCTTGCGCCTGAGTATTTGAAGGACATAGTTCTTCCTACCTCACCAGTCAACGAGCATCTTGCCGCAAGAAAACACCTTAAAAACTACCTCTCCCAAAAAAAGTCAACCCAAGTAAAGGAAAAAAAAGGGCTTATAAGCTCGCTTTTCTTTTTCAAACCAAAAAAACAGGAAGCAGCCCAAGAAAAAAAGGAACAAACCCCTCCCTTAAACCAGCCCTTTCTTTCTGGAGTTGTCAAAAGCTCAAAGCAAGTTCCTTTGCCTGGAATTCTGGTTTATATCAAAGACCCAGAAGGCAATCCAGTGAGACTCATGAAGACCAACCCCCATGGCGTTTTTGCCACTTTCAAGCCGTTAAAAGATGGCTCATACACAATTGAAGCCTACGATCCCACAGGCGCAAACACCTTTGATAAAATGGAAATACAGGTGGAAGGAAGGATAACCTATCCTGTTGAAATTGTTGCCAAAAGCCTATGAAAGCAAAGGATTTTAAAAACGTGCCCAAGGCTGCCACGCAGGATTTTATAGAGATTGAAGAGGTTTTTGAGGATATAGTAATGTTCAAAGACTACTCCTGTGTTAACATCATTGAGGTTGGCGCGATAAACTATTGGTTTTTGTCCCAAGAAGAGCAAGAATCGGTCATCTACTCCTTTGCTGAGTTTTTAAACTCGCTCTCCTTTCCAATCCAGATTCTTATCCTTTCCAAAAAAATGGACATCTCCTCCTACCTTGAATATCTTGACTCAAAAATTTTCGAGCAGAAAAACCCTAGGTTTAAGGAGCTTTTAAAAAAATACAAAAACTTTATTAAAAACATTGTTGTTCAAAACACAGTTTTGGAAAGGCGTTATTTTATAGTTGTCCCCTTCTCTCCTTTAGAGCTTGGGATCCAGGCTGCCAAGGGTAAGCTTAACAAACAATACGTTTTAAACCGGGCCAAGACCTCACTTTACCCAAAAAGGGATCACATCCTGCGGCTTTTGGCAAAAATCGGGCTTAAAGGCTCAGTGCTTGGAAAGCAAGAAATAGTTGAGCTTTTCCACAACCTTTACAATCCATCCGCAACCGGAGTAAAGCTTGCACCAATTGAAAGTTATACTGATGTTATTCAAACAACTTGAAATCTTATGTTTTTTTCAAAAAACAAAAATAAAAAAACACAAGGCAAAAAAGCAGCCGATATTTTAGCAAAAGGCATGGTAAGCGTAAAAGATCTCATAGCCCCTCATTTTATTGAAGTTGATTTCAACCACATAAAAGTCAATGAAACTTATTACAGAACCCTTTTTGTCAGCGGCTATCCGCGCTATGTTTCAGCCAACTGGCTTCACCCCTTAATCACTTTTGACCACCCCCTTTACATCTCAATGTTTATTTACCCAACTGAGTCAAAGGAGATCCTGGAGCAGCTTAAGAAAAAAATTGCTGAAATGGAGGCAACAATTGAAAGCCAGATAAGACAGGGAAAAGTGGTCGACCCAGCCCTGCAGGTTGCTTTGGATGATGCTTTAGCGCTTCAGGCAGAGCTTGCCAAAGGCGCAGAGCGCTTTTTCCAATTTGCTCTTTACATCACAATTCCCGCCAAAGACAAGAAAGAGCTTGAAAATATTACAAAACAAGTAAAATCCCTTTTATCCTCCCTTCTTATCATCTCCCACCCAGCAACGCTTCAAATGGAAGAAGGCTTTAAAGCCACCCTTCCAATGTTTAAAGACAGACTTAATATTTTGCGCAATATGGACACGACCTCAATTGCCCTTACCTTCCCGTTTTCCACTGCCTCATTAACCCAAAACGAAGGCATTCTTTATGGCGTCAACACCCACGATGGAAGCCTCATCATCTTTGACAGGTTCAAAATGGAAAATGCCAACTCCGTAATTTTAGGTAAATCAGGCGGTGGAAAAAGCTTTTTGGTAAAGCTTGAGGCTTTAAGGCTTTTAACCTTGGGCGTGGAGGTAATAATTGTTGATCCGGAGAATGAGTATAAAAAACTGGCTGAATCAGCAGGCGGCGAGTTTATTGAATTTGCCCTGGACTCGCCTTATAAAATAAACCCGTTTGAGCTGCCAAAGGATAACATTGAGCCTGATGAGCTTCAAAGCAAAATCTTAGATCTTCACGGACTTTTGAAAGTAATGCTTGGAGAAGTCACTCCAAGCCAGGATGCTCTCTTGGACAAAGCCTTAGTCTTAACCTATCAACAAAAAGGAATCACCCTTGACCCTGACACCTTTCAAAACGAACCTCCGCTCTTGGAGGACCTTTACAAAGTGCTTATTGGCATGGAAACTCCAGAGGCAAAGGAGCTTGCGAACAGGCTTGAAAAATTTGTCAAAGGCTCAGCTGCTGGGATCCTAAATCAGCGCTCAACCATAGACCTTAAAAACCAGTTTACAGTTTTTGGCCTAAGAGACCTGGAGGAGAATTTAAGGCCTGTTGTAATGTACATTGTGCTTGATTATATTTGGCGAAAAATAAGGAAAGATCGAAAAAAAAGGATTTTGGTGGTTGATGAGGCCTGGTGGCTTATTAAAAACAAGGATTCAGGTGCC
>WFWI01000078.1 GCA_015491205.1 Candidatus Microgenomates bacterium
TCCCTATATTCAATAAAAACAAAGAAACAAAAGCTATGTATGCTATTTTTTCAAAAACTTTCATATTTATACTTCAATAACTCTCAATCGAGCTGTCCTTTCAAAACTTTTTTCTCTTTTACTATCAATTCCCAACTTCTCTACAAGTTTGAGACCTTTTTCCTTTACAAACCGCTTCACAATTCTATCCTCAATCGAGTGGAAAGTTATTACAATAATTCTGCCTCCCTTCTTCAAAACTTTAAGGCTTCCCAAAAGCCCAGACTCTAAATTAAAGGTCTCATTATTAACCACCATTCTTAAAGCTTGAAAAATCCTTCTTAAACTTTTATCCAAATCTTTTTTTCTTACAACTCTTTCAACTACTCTTACTAAATCTCCCACCTTCTTAAATCTCTTCTTTCTACGCTCTCTTACAATCTCCTCAACCACCTCTCTAGAATACGGATCCTCAGAATAGCTTGCTATTACCTCGTATAGCTCTTCAAAACTCAAATAGTTCAAAAGATCGGCTGCTGTATTTTTAAACCTTTTGTTCCACCTCAAATCCAAAGGTTCTTCCAGTCGCTTATATGAAAACCCCTTCCCTTCATAAAGTTGTGACATCGACAACCCAAGATCAAATATTACTCCTTTAACTTTCTTAAACCCGTATCTTCTAGCAATCTTTTCAATTCTTGAAAAATTTCCGGTTATTAGAGTCAATCTTTCTTCATCTATCCACCTTTTAAAATTTTCCTTTCCTTTTTTTATCTGCTCTGGATCTATGTCTATCCCTAAAACTTTGCCTTCTTTTTCCAAAATAGCGCGCGTATGTCCCCCTTCACCAAAAGTTGCATCTATAAATTTTCCTCCTTTTATAGGCTCCAAATATTCAACTACTTTTTCTAAAAAAACTGGTGTATGCATAATACTCTATTTCATCAGCCTCTTTTGATACTCACCCCATCGCTCTTCGCTCCAAATCTCAAAATGATCTCCTACACCTACTACTACCGCTACATCCTTTAAATCCGCGTACAAGAGCAAATTTTTAGGGATAACAAATCTTCCTTGCGAGTCTATCTCTACATAAACAGCTGAGGAAAAAATAAACCTTCGCTTATCAAGCTCCTCCTTCTCAAGAAGTGAAACATTTAAAAGCTCTTTAGCTTTAGTTTCCCACTCTTCTTTATCATATCCAGCAAGACAAAAATCAAACCCTTTTGTTAAAATAAATGTGTTGCCTTTTAGACGTTCACGAATCTTTTTGGGCAGAACAATTCTGCCCGGAGCAGTAAAGGAAACTGTATATTCACCAAAAAACACCATATTTAACCATTAAAAACCAATTTTAACCGTTTGTCAAGTTTTATGTTCAGGCTGCTTAAAAAAACACAAAATCTTCTACTAACAGAACAAAAGACGATTCTCTCTTCTGCTCTTATTATTTCCTTTGCCTATGCTGCCTCCAGAATCTTAGGTTTTGTTAGATATAGAATCTTTGCCTATTACTTTACAAAAGAAGAACTAGATATCTTTTTTGCTTCCTTCAGACTTCCTGACTCTATTTTTGAAATCCTTGTTCTTGGAGCGTTAAGCTATTCATTTATTCCTATTTTTATCAAATGGAAGTTCACTTCAAAGCAGTTCACTCAAAGACTTTCTTCTCTTATTAACTTCTTCCTTTTAACTCTGCTTACAATATCCCTTATTGTTTTCATTCTTACACCCCAGCTTGTTTCTTTAATAACCCCTGGTTTCTCAACTTCAGAACAAGACCAAATTGTTCTTTTTACAAGGCTACTTCTTATAACCCAAGTGCCATTCTTAACTTTAGGAAACATCCTCCAGCTTATTGCCCAAGCTGAAAGAAGCTTCTTAATAACTGTTACTGCTCCTATTCTGTATAACCTAAGCATAATTTTTTTAACCCTGCTGCTTGCTCCTTATTACAAAATCCTAGCGCCGATAATTGGAGCTGCAATAGGCTCCATCTTCTTTTTCTTAAGCCAAACAATTATCCTTCTGAAAACCTCCTTTAAATATTCCTTTACTTTGAAACTTATAAAAAAATTTAAAGAGTTCTTCAACCTGTCCCTTGCTCGAATCTTAACTTTAATCACAAAACAAATTGAGTCTACAGTAGAACTTGCCCTTGCCTCCCTTATCGGATCTGGGGCCTATACTAGCCTTTTTTTAGCACAAAGACTCCAATTTCTTCCTGTATCACTGATAGGCCAAGCCCTAGGACAAGCAGCTTATCCCTACATAACTGATCTTTCAGAAAAAAACAAAAAGGAAGAACTTTCAATAATTCTTCGCAACAATCTACAAATGATCTTCTTCCTTACATTTCCTATAGCAAGCATTTTCATTTTTGCTAGAACCCCTCTGGTTAGACTGTTTTTTGGAGGACCAAAGTTTGATTGGGAAGCCACTGTAACAACTGCCTATACTTTATCCTTTTTTGCTTTAGCTATCCCATTTCATAGCTCGTTCTACCTGCTAACCCGCACATTTTTCTCACTTTTTGATGCCAAAACTCCTTTGATAATCAACACGTTTTCTATGATTGTTAACATTTGCTTAAACCTTTATTTTACCTTTGTGCTTAATGCTCCTGTTTGGTTTTTGGCATTATCCTTTTCTTTAAGTAATATAATCAATGTAATACTTTTATCCCTTATATTGAATCGAAAACTAAAAGTATATAATCGTTCTTTTTTTATAAACTCTTTCAAAATAACACTCGCCACTTTATCTGCAGCCTTTATCAGCTATAAATTTATG
>WFWI01000079.1 GCA_015491205.1 Candidatus Microgenomates bacterium
ATTATATACCAAAACAAATTAGCAATTTCTTTTAAAGTTTGCTTAATTTCAAAATTCAAGCATTTAAAATTTAACTTTCATTTTATAAGTTTTTCTATCAAAAGTCTATGGCAAAAGTAAATGGATCAAAAATAAAACCTTTGTTTGATTACGTTTTAGTAAGACCTTTAGAAGAGGAAGAAGTTACTCCATCAGGCATAGTTATTCCAGATACAGCAAAAGAAAAACCTCAGGTGGGCGAGGTAATGGCTGTTGGCCCTGGAGCTTTGAATGATGCTGGTAAACAGCTTCCAATGATGGTTAAAGTTGGGCAAAAAGTGATTTATAAAAAGTGGGGAGGTAATGAAGTTAAGGTTGGCCAGGAGGAGTGGCTCTTGATAGAGCAAAAAGATATTATGGCAGTTGTTGAGGATTGAAGCTTGAAATTATAAGTTTATTTTTTAAAAGCCTATGGCAAAACAAATTATATTTTCAGAAGATGCAAGGAAAAAACTTGCAAAAGGAGTTAATATTTTAGCTAAGGCCGTTGTTACAACTTTGGGCCCCAGGGGTAGAAACGTTGCCCTTGATAGAAAATGGGGTGCTCCAAATGTTATTCACGATGGTGTAACTGTTGCAAAAGAGATAGAGCTGGCTGATCCTTTTGAAAATATGGGAGCGCAGCTTGTAAAAGAAGCCGCTTCAAAGACCAATGATGTTGCAGGGGATGGAACAACTACTTCTACTCTTTTAGCTCAAGCCATTGTCAATGAAGGTTTGAAGAACATTACTGCAGGTGCCAATCCAATGATTTTGAAGCGTGGGATTGAGAAGGCAGTTGAGGCAGTAGTTGCTGAACTTAAAAAGTTTGCAAAAAGAATTCCTCTTGAGGATAAAGAAGCTGTTGCCCAAGTTGCTACTATTTCAGCTGGAGATGAAGAGATTGGAAAGCTTATTGCTGAGGCGATTCAAAAAGTTGGAAAGGATGGAGTTGTGACAGTTGAGGAAGGAAAGGGTTTGAAGATGGAGATCGAGTATAAAGAGGGAATGGAGTTTGATAGGGGCTATGCCTCTCCTTACTTTGCCACTGATCCGGAAAAAATGGTGGCAGAGATTGAGGATCCTTATATCTTGATCACTGACAAAAAGATTTCAGCTGTTTCTGACATCCTGCCGTTTTTGGAGAAGATTATAAAGGTAACTAAAAATATCGTCATAATTGCAGATGAAGTTGAAGGAGAGGCTCTGGCAACCTTGGTGGTTAACAAGCTTAGGGGGACATTTAACGCCTTGGTTGTTAAAGCTCCTGGCTTTGGAGACAGGAGAAAGGCAATGCTTGAGGATATTGCATATTTAACTGGAGGTACAGTAATTTCCGAGGATCTGGGGAAAAAGCTTGAGAACGTTGAGCCTGAGGATTGTGGAAGAGCTGATAAAGTTTGGGCTGATAAAGAGAATTGTCGCATAATTGGCGGTAAAGGAGATCCCGAAAAAATAAAAGAAAGGATTGCCCAGATAAAGAGAGAGATTGAAGAGACAACCTCTGAGTTTGACAAAGAAAAGCTTCAGGAAAGATTGGCAAAGTTAACAGGAGGAGTGGCTGTGATAAATGTTGGTGCAGCCACAGAAGTTGAGCTTAAAGAGAAAAAAGAAAGGGTAAATGATGCAGTTTCTGCTACAAAAGCAGCCCTTGAGGAAGGGATTGTCCCTGGGGGTGGAGTTGCGCTCTTGAGAGCCAGGGCTGTTCTTAAGGATTTAAGAGAAAAGGTTGAATTTGAAGAGGAAAAGACAGGAGTTGATATAGTTTACAAAGCTTTGGCTGAGCCAGTAAGAATGCTTGCTAAAAATGCAGGTGTTGATGAAGGTTGGGTTGTGAGAAAAGTTGAAGAGGCTAAAGAAAAAGACTATGGATTTAACTGCTTGACTTTAGAGTTTGGATCAATGTACAAGTTTGGAGTTGTTGATCCAGTAAAGGTTGTTAGAACAGCTCTTGAGAACGCAGCCTCAGTTGCCAATATGATCCTTACCACTGAGGCTTTGGTAACAGATATTCCTGAGAAGAAGGAGGAGAAGGAAGGAGCAAGCTCCACGCCTGAAATTTAAGAGGAAGTATAGTTGAGAAGTTTTAATTTTAAGCCCCCCGCCTAAAACGGCGGGGGGCTTTTTCCATTTCTAACCCCGCAGGTTCGGAGCGGAGCATCTCAATGGCCTATTTCTAACCCCGCAGGTTCGGAATAGTAAGAGATTATTATTTATGTTCAGATTGACAAAAATTAACATTGAAGGAAAGTTTTGTGTACGTTATTATGTACACAGCAGTGAATAATTTTTTGACGCTTACAAAAGCGAGGGAAAATATTTTTCAGCTTGTTAAAGAGCTTGAGGCTCCGGGGAGATATTTTGTTTTGACAGAAAAAGGAAAGCCTAAGGCAGTACTTGTTTCTTGGGAAGAGTTTGAGTCTTTAATGGAGACTTTAGAGGTTACGAGTGAGACTTCTAAGAGTCTTCTTTATACTTGAAGTTAAAAATTCAAAATGCAAAATTAAAAATTAATTTTTAATTTTGAACTGCAATTTTGCATTTTTAACTTTTAATTTTTAATTTACTTTCAGTTTTTGGCCTTATTTGGTGTATACTTAGTATAATTTTTATGTGTGGGAATAATAGGACATTGATTATATGCTCAAGCTTCCAGAATATGTACAAAAGTTTATGCGAGCCTTTAGGGACAAAGGCTATGAGATCTATTTAGTTGGTGGAGGTGTAAGGGATTTGCTTTTGGGAAAAGAGACTAATAATTGGGATTTTACAACGAGTGCCAAACCAGAGGAGATTTTAAAGCTTTTTGAAAATGCTTTTTATCACAACAAATATGGCACTGTTACAGTGCCAATAAAACTTAAAGATAAAACTCTTCTTTTTGAAGTCACACCTTTTAGGAAAGAATCAGGTTATTCTGATTTTAGACATCCTGATAAGATTGAGTGGGCAAATACAGTGGAGGAAGATTTGGCTCGTAGAGATTTTACAATAAATGCCATAGCTTTTGATGGAGAAAAGCTTATTGACCCTTTTGGAGGCCAGAAAGATTTAAAAAATAAAATTATTCGCGCAGTTGGAGAGCCTGATAGAAGATTTCAAGAGGATGCATTGCGGCTTATGCGCGCGGTTCGTTTTGCCAGCCAGCTTGGGTTTCAGATAGAGCCAAAAACTTATCAAAGCATAGTGAAAAACGCCTATCTTATTAAAAATATTTCTTGGGAAAGAATAAGGGATGAGTTCTTCAAAATTCTGCAAAGCCCTTATTCTGCAGATGGCATTTTGGTTTTAAAAAACACTGGTCTTTTGCACTACATTTTGCCCGAACTTGAGGAGTGTTTTAAAACACCTCAGAAAAGCCCAAAAAGGCATCACATTTACGACGTTGGGACTCACTTGGTTGAGTCTTTAAGACACTGTCCTTCAAAAGATGTAATTACCCGCTTTGCAACGCTTATTCACGATATTGGAAAGCCAAAGACGTTTAAAAAAACTGAGGAAGGGGTAATAACTTTTTACAACCATGAGGTTGTTGGAGCAAAAATTGCTGACAGAATTGCCCGCAGATTCAAGCTTTCAAACAAGCAGAGGGACAAGTTAGTAAGGCTTGTGAGATTCCACCAGTTTACAGTGGATGAAAAACAAACAGATAAAGCTTTAAGAAGGTTTATTAGAAATGTTGGTAAAGAAAATTTAGAGGATATGTTGGCTTTGAGAGTAGCAGACAGAATTGGCTCAGGCGCAAAGCCAAGCTCCTGGAGGCTTGAGCTGTTTAAAAAGAGATTAAAAGAAGTGCAAAAACAGCCATTTTCAATAAAAGACCTTAAGATTGATGGCTACGATGTTATGAAAATTTTAGGCCTCAAACCCGGGCCAAAGGTGGGAGAGGTTTTGAAAAAAGTCTTTGAGAAGGTTGAGAGGGGAGAGGTGAGGAATGAGAGGGAGGAGTTGATTGAGGAGGTTAAGAAGTTAAAAGTTCAAAATTAAAAATTCAAAATTGCAATTCAAAGTTAAAAGTTGTGAAAGTTTTAAAATTTTTAATTTTGAACTGCAACTTTTAATTTTGTACTTTAAACTTTCAACTTATTTTGAAGTCCTCTCCGTGTCCTGGGAGAAACATTGTATCTTTAGGTAGTTTCCGTAGCTTCTTTATTGATTCAAAAAGGTCGATTTTGCTGCTGTAGGAGAAGTCGTATCTGCCGATTCCATCTTTAAAGATTGTATCTCCTACAAAGGCAAATTTTTCTTTTTCAAAGTAAAAACATACACCACCGGGAGTATGGCCAGGAGTTTTTATAACTTTAAATTCAAAAGGCCCAATTTTCATTTTTCCCTCTTTTAAAAACTTTATTTTTTGCGGTTTTATAACCCCTGGTTTGTATCCTAAAAAAAATTTAGCTGTATCTTCAAGCCTTTCTATCAAAAAAATATCTTGTTTGTCAATGTAAAAGGGAATTTTAAAAGAAAGCTGTATTTCGCCAACCGCCATCACGTGGTCAAAATGCCCATGGGTGGCAAGAAGCGCCAAAGGTTCCAGCTTTTCTCGCATTAATTTTTCTAAAATAAAGTCTGCCTCGTCAGCGGGGTCAATTATAAGGGCTTTGCCCCCCTTTGCCAGTATATAACAGTTAGCTTTAAGTTCACCAAGGGGAAGTTTTATTACTCTCATTTTTTTCGTATTTTCTCAAAAATTACAGCCAAAGGTGTAGCGACAAAGGGCGAGGAATAAGTTCCTGAAATTGTCCCAATAAGAAGCGCCCAAACAAAACCCTTTATTGTTTCTCCTCCAAAAACCAAAAGTGCTATAAGCATAAAAATTATGGTTAAAGAGTTGTTTATAGATCTTACCATAGTCTCGGTTAACGCTTTGTTTGCATAATATTCAAGGTCAGCCTCGCCAAACTCCCTTTTATACTCCCTTATCTTGTCAAAAACCACAATAGTATCGTGTACTGAAAAGGAAAGGGTGGTTAAAACTGCGCTGACAAAAAGCGTGTCAAACTCAAAGCCAAAAAATTTTGAAAGAAGCGAGTATGAACCAAAAAGGATAAGCGAATCATGCAGCGCTGCCAATATTGCAGCAAAGGCAAAAGAGAGGCTTTTGAAGGCAAGGGTGATATAGAGAAGAATTGCCAAGACTGAAAGTATTGCTGCAATTAGAGTTTTGTCTTTAAACTCTTGGCTTATGCTTGGCCCAACAGTTTCATATTTTTCAAGCTTAGCTTTTAGGCTTTTTTCAAGTTTTTTAATCTTTTCCTCAGAAAGTTTTTGTGTTTTTAAAAAGGCGCGATTTTCTTTTATCCTAATCTCTTTAATTTCAACTCCCTCCTTTTCTAGCGTTTTTTTAATAAGCGTTTCATCCGGCTTTTTTTCAAAAACAAAGCTTACGTTTGTTCCACCTGTAAACTCAATTGAGAATCTAAAGCCCCAGGTAAAAGTTGAATAAAGGCCAATCCCAATAAGGGTTAAAGAAAAAAGAAAATAAAACCATTTGTACTTTAAAAAATTAACC